>JAEMQG010000105.1 GCA_022758935.1 Candidatus Nitrosopumilus sp.
GAATATCCTTTTTTATCCATGTAATAATGGACAATTCTATTGTACAATATTTCTGGATTAAATTGTTTTTCTAACAATTACTTTCCACCCTGTGACGGGATATAGTGTAAGGTAATGGTGGAACGAATTTTTTGAATCTTTCTGATTTTATTGGTAATGGCTACATCCAGATCTTCTTTGGATTTTGATTCTACCTTGCAAAATATATCATAAATTCCATATGTTCCTCTGACCTCTTTTATCTCTGGAATATTCATAATTTCTTTAATGATCTGTTCTTCTGATCCAAGATCACATTGTATCAGAATGTATGCTATTTCCAATTATTAACCTCTAATTCTCTCCCTTCTATAATTTGTTCTTTCATGACAATTGCATCTACATGATGGTTCCTCATATTTGTCTATCATTTTTCTAATCATATTATAATTAGATAATTAAGATATTTCAAGACTATCTATTTTTAACTAAGCAATTATCTGTTTTATGTTATTTATCTTAAAACCTATTAATATTTTTAGAACAGATTGTACAAATTTTTAGTTATAATTTAAGTATGAGGCTAACCCAATTTTATTATGTGCGAAACTCTGGACGAAATTCATGATGCACAACTAGCTGCAGTTATAGCAAAAATGAGAAACACTAAAACAGTAAAATCTAGCGTGGTTTGTTAATAATATTATTTCAATATTATGCCAATGTCCATTAGATTTGTATGAGTGACATCTGTTCTTATGTTACTTTTTTGTTTTTGGAAAAATCTTCCAGAATCACTATTTTTTAGAAATTCTTTGATTATTAGAAGATCTATCTTGATGTTCTCTGTGATGGCACCTGCAAAAAGTGTATTTCCATCTATTCCATCAGTTCCCATAGATGCAATGACTAGTTTTTTTAAATTTTGAGTGTTTTTTAAAATCCTCAAAACCAGTTCTTGATTTCTCCCTCCAGATCCCTTTCCAATAACTTCAACAGTTGTTTCTCCTCCAAAGACGAGGCAACTTTTTTCTTCATCTGGAATATTTTCCATAATTGTTTTTGTTGCATCTTTTATGTTGCCAAATATTTGCAATATTTTTGCTTTGTATCCCAACTCTTTGGCCTTAATTTCCATTGCTTCTAGACAGTCCATATTATTTGCAATTATGTGATTTGTTATTTTTATTTTTTTTGGAGTTTCTGGAATTTTTTCTTTAAATCCATCTTCTAGTCGTTGTAAAACCTCTAATGGAATTTTATGTCTTAATTTGTATTTGTTGATTATATTCAGTGCTTCAAGGAAAGTCGTGTCATCCATATGTGTTGTTCCTGAGGCAATCGATGAAAGATCATCTCCTTCTACATCTGACATTACCAGTCCAATTCCATGACATTTGATATTCTCAACTAGTCTGCCACCTTTTATTTTTGAGAGATGCTTTCTAATGCAATTAAATTCTTTAATGCTTACCCCCGATTTTAGTAAAATCTCAGTCACATAGATTTTATCATCCAGCGTTATGTCATCTGGAATGGCCATCAAAGACGAGCCTCCTCCTGAGACTAGAAAAATCACCAATTCACCATCTCTCCTATTTTGAAGAAATTTTGTTACTTCTTTAGCTGCCTTTACACTTGTCTGATCTGGTTTTGGATGACCTGAATTGAAAATCTGAAATTTCCTGCCCTTTATTTTTGACTTGGAGCCTTTTGGGATTACTATAATTCCGCTTTTAATTGGAATAATTGCATTTAGAGATCTGGTCATAGAATCCGCTGCTTTTCCAAAAGCCACTGTATAGATGCCAGTATAATCTTCTAGTTTGATAACTGTATCATCAAGTTTGATTTCATCAGGGGTCACAAATTTTGGGATGATGTTCTCCGGATCTGCTGCTTTTAACCCCGCCTCTAGAATTTCCAAACATTCTTTTTTCTTTTCACTGGTTGCCAAATCTTCATAATTTTGAATTATCATATGCCAAATTCTCCTACTGCAAGATATAATAATAATCAATGACACCATTGATTCATGCATACAGTACGTATTCCAAAAGTGATTAATTTTGGAAAAAATGCACTTGGTGAAACAGAATATCCAAAAAATGCCCTAGTTGTTACAACCGTTCCTCCCACACTTTCTGATAAATGGCTGGCCAAAATGGGTATCCAGGATTATATGCTGTATGATCAAGTAAAACCTGAACCATCTATTGATGATGTCAAGGCTGTGATTTCGCAATTCAAAGACAAAAATCCATCAGCACTAATTGGATTGGGCGGAGGAAGTTCATTGGATGTAGTAAAATACGCTGCACCAGAAATGAAAAAGGAAAAGATCTTAATTCCAACCACATTTGGAACTGGAGCTGAAATGACAACCTACTGCGTTTTGAAGTTTGATGGAAAAAAGAAATTACTACGTGAAGACAGATTCCTTGCCGATATGGCTGTAGTGGATTCATACTTTATGGATGGCACTCCAGATCAAGTCCTCAAAAATTCTGTTTGTGATGCATGTGCTCAAGCAACAGAAGGCTATGATAGCAAACTTGGCAATGACTTGACAAGAACATTGTGTAAACAAGCTTTTGAGATTCTATATGACGCAATAATGAACAACAAACCAGAAAATTATCCATACGGTTCAATGTTATCTGGTATGGGATTCGGTAACTGCTCGACTACACTTGGACATGCATTGTCTTATGTATTCTCAAATGAGGGTGTACCGCACGGTTATTCCTTATCTTCTTGCACTACCGTAGCGCACAAGCACAACAAATCAATTTTTTATGATAGATTCAAGGAAGCCATGACTAAGCTAGGCTTTGACAAATTGGTCCTAAAAGCAGACGTTTCAGAAGCCGCAGATACTGTTATGACTGACAGAGGACATTTGGATCCAAATCCAATTCCAATCTCAAAAGAAGATGTCATAAAATGTCTACAAGACATCAAATCCGGTAATCTGTAAAAAATTCAGGTATTTTTTACTTTTTTTCTATTTTATTGATAAATGGCAAAATTGACAGAATTGCCTAAACTTATTTATGCTAATACTACACCGTATCTGTATGATTACTGAAAAGCCGTTAAAATTCGGTATTCAAAATGGATTAAATGTTGCAAGAGCAGGATACTCTGAAGACCAAATTCTAACTGCTTGCATGCTTGCTGATAAAACCGGTTATGACTCTATCTTCTATATGGATCACACCAATGTTCCTCAATGGAAAAATGCAATTGTTTTAGATCCATGGGTGATGCTATCTGCAATTGCGGCTGTCACAAATAATGTAGAATTGGGAACTTGTGTGACTGATGCTATCAGAAGACATCCATCAAACATTGCCCTAGCTGCAATTACCCTGGACAGAATTTCTAAAGGAAGAGCAATTTTGGGAATTGGTGCAGGTGAAGCTCAAAACCTAAAAGAATTTTGTATTCCATTTGAAAAACCAGTTTCTAAATGGGAAGAACAAATCCAAGTAATCAAAACTTTGTATGGTTCTACTCCTGATCACACTGTAGATTTTAACGGCAAATATTATAAATTAGAAGGCGCTTGTCTTCAAGCTCCTCCAATTAGAAAACCTTATCCTCCAACATACATGGCATCAGGTGGTACGCGTACTTTGGAACTTACAGGTAAACTAGGAGAGGGTTGGTTGCCAATAGGCTACACTCCAGAATTATTTGAAGATCACGCAAAACAAATTCAAGCATCTATGAATACACATAACAGAACCCAAAAAGAAAAAGATAATTTCCAATATGCTCTAGACATAGATGTTTATTTTTCTGAAGATGCAGAAGAATCATGGGCAAAAATGAAAGAAGCAGTAAAAGTGAGTTTGTTTAAACCAGAGGTACTGCGTGTTCACGGTATCAAAGAAATTGAGGGATTTGATTTTGTGAAATACTTTACAGAATATTCAATGTCTGATCAATCTTGGATTGTAAAAATGAGAGAAGCAGCAACAAAAATTCCTGATAAAATTGCTCGTTCATCAACTGCTGTTGGCACACCTGATGATATAATTCCAACATTTGAGCGATTCATGAAAGCTGGAGTAAATCACTTTGTAATTAGATTCTGGGGTAAAAATTATTTTGGTTCAATTGACAAGTTTGCAAGCAATGTGATGCCATATTTACGCGAAAAACTGCAAAAATAACATCTGACCTTGATAGGAAATAATTTACTTTACTAATCTCCTGTAATTATGATGGACGAAGAACTTTCAGAGGCAGTAAAAAAATGTCTAAAAATTTTAGAAGAAAATATTGACATTATGTCCAATCTTGAATTTGCTTTGGAAGACGAAAAAGAAAATGATCTAGTCTCAGATTTAGAACTACATAATCTATATGATATGACTGAGGATGTTGCAGCATCCGCAAAATTAAAACGCGCAGAATCCAATTTTATGCGTAGAAAATCAGAAGATTTTCAATAGTAGTTAATTTATGATTTGTGCGGTCGCCTGTTTTTACTTTTCATTCTATTATGTGATTTTACCTGCCGTTTTTTCTGTTGTTTTTCCAATCTTTTTCTAGTTCTTTCTGTTGATTTGGTTTCACCTTGGATAACTTTGACTTTACTTCCATCTCTGAGCATTATTGGCTTTCCTTTGAATCTGTATTCTATATCGCGGCATTTTGCATAATATTTTCTTAAGCAAAAAAATATTCTGTTATTAGTACCGTGCATATCTACAACTTCTTTAGATTTTTTCAAATCATTGAGAATGTTCCTTAGCAATCCTTTGTCTATATCTGTAATTCTATGTAACTCCCTAAACCAAATGAATTTTGAATTGCTTCCCCACTCCTCTAATATTCTAAGTGCAATGTATGTTGCTCTTTCTCTTTCTTCTTCTCTAGCGTCCAACCCTCTTACTCTAAATATCCTCTATTTTAGGAATTTTAATTACTAGTATTATTTTTTAGATTTATTTTTCATTTCTTTTAGTCTTGATTTTGTCACCTTGATTGATTGCCTTTGATTTTTTTCCATCTCTTTTGCAATGTTGTCTATTTTCAATATGATTTTTGATTGTTCTTCGGGCGAATTTGACTTTAAGAGTTTATTCCTCAGTGTTTTTAACTCCGATGAATATTCTTTGAACTCATTTTTTAGTTCATCTAGATAAGGATCATTCACAAATTTTCTTTAATCAACCAGTATTTTAGGGATTTAGTATCCAAGATCTGTATTTATAATATAATTGATAAACATATGTGTATTGCAACTAGTTGGAATATTACAAATCAAGTCATATCAAAAAATTAAAGAGTTCTTAGATCAAGAACACGTTGGACGAATTTCCAGCATTGATGTAAATGGTTACCCACAGGTAATCCCAATGAATTTTGTTTTTCTGAATGATTTTGTATATATGCATTCTCATATTAAGGGCGAAAAAATTGATAACATCAATAGAAACAACAAAGTTGGTTTTGAAGTTGATAGGGAGTTGGAATTCCTACCTTCATATTTTGAGGATCCGAAAAACGCGTCGCTTGCTGATACTCTATACATCAGTATTGTGATGAAGGGATTTGCATTACTAGTTACAGATAGGGAAGAAAAAACACTGGCACTAAACGGTCTTATGAAAAAATATCAGCCAGAGGGTAGATATGATCCAATTGAATCTGATATGAAAGTTTTAGACGCTGTTGCTGTAATCAAAGTTATTCCAAAGTCCCTTTTTGGAAAATACAAAATTGGGCAACACATGCATGTAGATGCTAGAAAGGATTTAGCACAAAAAATCTTGGCGCACAATTTACCAACCGCAAAAGAAACTTTGAAAATTATGGGATTTGAGATAACTGAAAATGGATTGCAGATGGTTGATGAACCTATCTGGTAAAATTATTTTTAATATCACCATTGCTTTAAATTCAGTTTTAGAGGATCGTTATTGTTGCAACAAATTCAAAAATTTGAACTAGTGTCTGAATATACTCCTACAGGCGATCAGCCACAGGCAATTGATATTCTAGTTGAAGGTGTACGAAAAGGAAGCATTCAGACTTTGATCGGCGTGACTGGCAGCGGAAAAACATTCTCTGTTGCAAATGTGATTGCAAGAACCGGAAAAAACACTCTTGTAATTTCTCATAATAAAACTCTGGCTGCCCAATTATACTCTGAATTAAAACAGTTTTTTCCAAAAAACAATGTTGGGTATTTTGTATCTTACTATGACTATTATCAACCTGAAAGCTACATGCCTCAGACTGATACCTATATTGAAAAAGATACACAAATCAATGAAAAAATCGAAAGGCTGAGATTAGAGGCTACTGCTATGTTGTTATCCGGAGAACCAACAATTATTGTTTCAACTGTATCATGTATCTATTCACTTGGAAATCCACAAGATTGGAATGATTTGGCAATTACAGTTAATGTCGGTGATACACTGAAAAGAAGTGATCTGATAAAAAAATTCATTGATGCAAGATATGAAAGAAATGATATTGAAATGACTCCAGGTAAATTTAGAGTGAAGGGTGATACAATAGATATCATCCCTGCTTATTCTGAGGACATTGTAAGAATTTCTATGTTTGGTGATGAGATAGAAAAAATTACTTTGCTAGATAACGTGTCTCTTAAAGAAAAACGTAAAATCTCTCAGACACAAATTTTTCCTGCAAAACACTATCTGATTGCAAAAGATGTTCGAGAGAAAGCTGTAATTTCAATTAAATCTGAACTAGAAAAAAGATTACCCGAACTAAATGAATTAGAAAAACAAAGATTAGAGATGAGAACAAAATATGATTTAGAGATGATAGAAGAATTAGGTTATTGTTCAGGCATTGAAAATTATTCAAGGCATTTTGATGGAAGAAAACCAGGAGAGAAAGCATTCTGCCTGATGGATTTTTTTGGAGATGATTATCTGCTTGTGATTGATGAATCTCATGTTACTTTACCACAACTACATGGAATGTACAAGGGTGACTATTCAAGAAAAAAGGAACTAGTGACATACGGTTTTCGATTGCCAAGTGCATATGATAATAGGCCATTAAATTTTGAAGAATTTGAAGGGTACCTGAAAAATGTAATTTTTGTATCTGCAACTCCAAGTGAATATGAAAAAAAAATATCCTCTCAAATAGCAGAGCAACTAGTTAGGCCAACTGGATTGCTTGATCCTTTAGTGGAGATAAGACAAACAAAGGACCAAATGGACGATTTGATACAAGAAATTGACAATAGGGCATCTAAAAATGAACGTGTTGTAGTTACTGCCGTTACAAAACGCATGGCTGAGGATCTTGCTGAGTATCTATCAAAAAAGCATGTAAGAGTGAGATACATGCATTCAGAGATTGAGGGGCTACAAAGAACCGAACTGATAAGGCAACTACGTCTAGGTGAATTTGATGTATTAGTTGGAATCAATCTGCTACGAGAAGGATTGGATATTCCAGAAGTTTCACTAGTTGCAATTTTGGACGCAGATAAGGAGGGATTTTTGAGAAATTTTACAAGTTTGATTCAGACATTTGGAAGAGCTGCAAGAAATGAACATGGTTCTGTAATAATGTATGCTGATAATGTTACAAAATCAATGTCTCATGCCATGGAGGAAACCGAACGCCGTAGAGAAAAACAAACTCAGTATAATGTACAACACAACATAATCCCACAGACAATCATAAAATCAGTTCCTGAACAAACTACAACTTTAGATGAATCAAAATTAAAATCAATACATGATCTTGCCACTGACATTATCGAATTAGAATCTCAAATGAAGAAATATTCTGAAGATTTAGACTTTGAGCGTGCAATTGAATGCAGAGATAGAATAAAAAGACTAGAAAGGGAGATTAAATTTAAAGATGGTAGAAAATAAATTAAAAATTCGAGGTGCCAGACATCACAACCTAAAAAATATCGATGTTGATATTCCAAAAAACAATCTAGTTGTTATTAGCGGGTTATCTGGATCCGGAAAATCTACTTTAGCTTTTGACACAATTTATGCTGAAGGGCAGAGGCGCTATGTGGAATCACTTTCTTCCTATGCGAGACAATTTCTTGAAATGATGGACAAGCCGGATGTTGATTCTATTGAAGGGCTGTCTCCTGCAATTTCTATTCAACAAAAAACTACCAGTAAAAATCCACGCTCTACTGTTGGGACAACCACTGAAATATATGATTATATGAGATTACTTTTTGCAAGAATTGGAATTCCATACTGTACAAATTGTTCTAGAAAAATATCTAGTCAATCAATTGAAACCATCTGTGATACAGTTCTCAAAGACTTTGTTGGCCAAAAAATTTTAATCCTCTCTCCCATTATTCAGAGAAAAAAAGGAACACACGAGAAATTATTTGAACAAATAAAAAAAGATGGATACTCTAGAATACGCCTAAATGGTGAGATTTTGAGCCTGGATGAGACAATTCCGACACTTGATAGACAAAAATGGCACAATATTGAGATTGTAGTGGATAGAATTCAGGCAGAAAAATCGGAACGGTCTAGATTATTTGAGGTGATTCAAACTGCAATTAAGGCATCCAAAGGTAATGTCATGATTTCATCTGATAAATCAGAAAAAATTTTTTCACAAAATAATGCGTGTCCTTATTGTGGATTGACTATAGGTGAGCTGGAACCTAGAACCTTCTCATTTAACTCGCCATTTGGAATGTGTAAGGCATGTAACGGTCTGGGGGTAAAAATGGAGTTTGATGCTGATCTTGTAATACCTGATAAAAGTAAATCGATTTTAGATGGTGCAATTATTCCTTGGAGCGGAAGATTTTCGGCGTTTAGAAGACAAGCACTACGGGCAGTAGGGAAAAAATTTGGTTTTGATTTAATGACCCCAATTGAAAAAATAAAACCACAACATCTTCGAATTATTTTAAATGGTACTGATGATTTGATTGATTTTAAATACAGTTCTAGATCTGGTGACTCTTCTTGGCAATATACTAATGTGTTTGAGGGGGTACTGGTTAATCTTCAACGATCCTTTATGGAAACTGACTCTGAATCCAAACGTGAATGGCTCAAACAATTCATGCGAGATACTCCATGTACTACATGTCATGGAAAAAAACTAAAACCTGAATCTCTTGCAGTCAAAGTGAATGATAAGGGAATAATGGATGTATGTGATTTATCAATTGATCATTGCTATGATTTTTTCTCTACGTTAAAATTGACAGAAAATGAACAATATATTGCACGAGATGTGCTCAAAGAAATTAAAGAGCGATTGGAATTTTTAATGAACGTTGGATTGAATTATCTCACTCTCAACAGATCAAGCTCTACTTTGTCTGGTGGAGAATCCCAAAGAATAAGGTTGGCTACTCAGATTGGGTCTAATCTTACAGGTGTATTGTATGTTCTTGATGAACCAACTATAGGACTGCATCAACGAGATAATGAACGTCTTATTAAAACGCTGGTAAAGCTGAGAGATCTTGGAAATACTGTCATTATTGTAGAGCATGACGAAGAAGTTATACGAAATTCAGACTGGATTGTAGATTTGGGTCCAGGCGCAGGAGTGCATGGTGGAAACGTTGTCTTTGAAGGAACAGTTGATCAAATTCTTAAGGATAATAAATCTATAACTGGAAATTATTTAAAAAATAATTCTTTAATCAAACTTGAAGGTAAAATTCGAAACCGCTATGGTGAATTGATTATTAACGGTGCATATGAAAATAATCTGAAAAATATTGATGTGGAAATTCCATTGGGTCTTTTTGTATCTGTCACTGGCGTGTCTGGCTCTGGAAAATCTACATTGATAAATGAAGTCTTGCTAAAATCCCTTGAAAACCATTTTTTCAAATCCGGTGTAAAATCTGGAAATCACCGTTCAATTGAAGGTCTTGAAAAGATAGATAAAGTTATTGCGATAGATCAATCTCCTATTGGTAGAACACCGCGTTCAAATCCTGCAACATACATAGGAGCATTTACTTCAATACGTGACCTTTATGCAAATACGGAATTATCAAAGGAGAGAGGATATGCGCCTGGACAATTTTCATTTAATGTCCCCGATGGAAGATGTTTTGCATGTGATGGAGATGGTTTAAAGAAAATTGAGATGCAATTTCTATCTGATGTTTATGTAAAGTGCGATGAATGTAAAGGAAAACGGTACAACTCTGAAACTCTTTCAGTTTTATACAAAGGAAAAAATATTTCAGATGTCTTAGATATGACTGTAGATGAAGCATTGCAATTTTTTGGAAATATACCTGCAATCAAAAGAAAATTACAAACAGTGTTTGATGTTGGGTTGGGATACATCAAGTTAGGACAATCATCCACAACCCTTTCTGGTGGTGAAGCACAACGTGTAAAACTTGCTACTGAATTATCAAAAAGGGGAACTGGAAGAACCTTTTACATTCTTGATGAACCTACGACCGGATTGCATTTTGCAGATGTCCAAAAACTTCTTGATGTTCTAAACCGGCTAGTAAATCTTGGAAACACTGTATTGGTAATTGAACATAACATGGATGTAATAAAAAATTCTGATTGGTTAATTGATTTGGGACCTGAGGGCGGAGATGAAGGTGGAAATATCATCGCGACTGGAACGCCTGAGCAAGTTGCAAAAGCACCTGGAAGTTATACTGGAAAATACCTTAAAAAATTACTGAAACAATGACTTTTGATATCTTAAAAATCAACATCCCTCAAAATCCTGGAATCTACCTAATGAAGGATTCTGAAGAAAAAATAATCTACATTGGCAAGGCAAAAAATCTTAAAAAAAGAGTAAAATCTTATTTTTTAAAAAATCAAAATTACAAAACAAAAAAACTTGTAGAATACATATCTGATATTGAATTTGTTTTAACTGATAATGAAAGCGAAGCATTTCTTTTAGAATCCAACATGATAAAAAAATACAGGCCCCGTTTTAACATCGAATTAAAAGATCAACAACGATATACATATCTTAGAATCTCAGATGAAAAATATCCACGATTACTTGTTGCAAGAAGAACTAGGGATGGAAAGTTTCTGGGCAAGGGAAAATTTTTTGGTCCGTTCACTCAAGGCAGCTCAAAATTATTGACTATTGGAACATTGAGAAAATCATTTCAAATAAGAATTTGCAAACAATTGCCAAAAAAAGTATGCCTTGAATATCATTTGGGAAATTGTGAAGGCCCATGTGAATTCATTGATGCCAAAGACAGATACTCCAAACATGTTTTTGCATTAGAAGATGTACTGAAAGGAAAAAATCAGACCAATATTTTTACAAGCAAATTAAAAGAAGAAATGAAACTGGCGTCTGATTTACAGCAATTTGAACGCGCAAAAGACATTCGTGATACATTGATTAGATTAGGTAGTCTTCAAACAAAACAGAAAATGGAATACGTTGAAAATTCTGACGAGGAATACTTTGGAATTGGATATAAAGATCAAACTGCAAGTGTAATGAATTTTAGGATGATCAATGGTGTGATACGCGACAGTGACAAGTTCTTTTTTGATCTTGTCGGTGACAACTCTTTTTCAAATTTTCTCTTTCAGTATTATTCTACACACAAAATTCCAAAATTTATTCTCACAAGTGAACTAGCAGAAAATAAAAATCTTTTAGAATCATTACTTTCTGAGCAGGCTGGATTCTCGGTTGAAATTATTTGTCCTCAACATGGTAAAAGAAAAGATATCATTAATTTGATTTTAAAAAATATTTCATTGATTCACTCAAAAGGTGA
>JAEMQG010000029.1 GCA_022758935.1 Candidatus Nitrosopumilus sp.
AAAAAGATAAAAAATTAGAACTGGATCTAGAGGATGAATCTGGATCAAGCACATTATCGGTTAAAATCCCAAAATCCATGATTCAATACAAAAACAAGACTGATCTAAATTCTCAAACCACACTTGCAAGTGATGATAAAACTATTATCGACTTACCTCACACAATTCAATTTATTCCTGAAGGTGACTATGATACAATTATACTAATATTCCCTGAAGATTATGCAAAAAGTGACCATTTGAGATTCATTATAGGGGAATCAAAAATAACAATAACAAAAACTATTCCGGAATTTGAGGTATCTATTATTATTTTGACATTGTCCCTTGGCATTCTAATCCTATTCTCTAGACGTATCTTGAACTTGAACAGTTTGAATTTCAACAAAATTCGTTAATCTATAACTCGCTATTTTTTGATTGGCATTATCGAGATATTATCAAAGCTCACTGACGAGTCTTCACAATACAGACCAATTCTTCCTTTGTTAAATGATGAGATATCCTCAAAGTCCTGAATAATTTTTCCATTAACAAAAACAGTAATGTGATTTTTCATTACTATGATATCCAAATGATCCCATTTACCAATAAATGCACTTGGGAATTCAGTTGCTTCTAGAAACAATTGATCTGTGGGATTAACACCTCCATCATATTTTCCTGATTCAGCACCATTGGGTTTTAGCGTAAAATAGTAAAAATGAGTGTTATCAACATATCTCCAAAATAGCCAGCCCACCTCCCAGCTATTTGGATTTGTTTCTCTTAGTTGTTTATCGTTCCTAACATCCAATGAAAGTCTAAAATTTTCATATGTATCATTGGTAAGTACTAAAGCAGACCTTGTTTCATTTAAAACGAATCCTGATTCAACTACTAAAACGTGATTGTTACTATTTGCAATATCTTGTTTTATATCCAATGATCCTCCTCCATTCCATTTACCCAACCATTTTCCATTTGATGACAGCTCATCAACATTCAAGTGATAAGGTCCACTGGAAAAGTTATCATACATCTTGTTTGGGTCATGAGTATGATAGTAAACCAATGTGTTATTATCAAACTTCAAATTTTCACCAAGATCTGACAATTCCCAATCACCAATCATATGGTTTGACGTATCATTTAGAGGAGGATTTACTTTCTCAATAATAGTTGGCGATGTTTTGTTTTCTTTATTCTGATTTAATATTGGACTGTTTTTTTGTATCGGGTAAAACATGACTCCAAAAATTGTTGCTAAAATTATTATTGCTCCAATTACGATTGCTAAAATTAAAACTGTCTTATTTTTACTAGTCAATCATTCACCATGCTCAAATATTATTATTAACATATTATACTTGATGATGTATTTTTACACTAGGCTGCAGAATGATATTTTTTATTATGTTTACTGTCTTAAAAGTTACTGATTTTCCATAGGGGTGATCTCGAACTTGAATATTTAGCATTTCGTCGACCACACTGACAAAATCTTCACTGTTTTGCAGCAACGGATAAAGTCGATTAGCCCCCATCAATATTGATTCAGCTCGTTCCGTCGTATGTCTGAGAGTTATGCAAGGTTTCCCAAGTATTATTGCCTCTTCTTGAACCCCTCCGCTATCAGTCAGTACAAGTTTTGTTTTCTTTAGCAGAGATAGAAAATCAAGATATCCAACTGGATCTATAGTTATCACATTTTGCGGTAATTCGATCTTGTTGACTTCAAGGTTTTTCTTTGTTCTAGGATGAATAGGAAAAATTACCTTACAATGTGAAATCTCCTTTAATCGAATAACAAGTATTTTTAGTGCGTTTATATCGTCAACATTTTCAGCTCTGTGCAAAGTCAGCAATATGAAATCTTCATCAAAATTATTCCTTGCTTTCAAATCTAGCCGAGCAAATTTTTGACAAACATCAACTATTAGATTTCCAGTGACAAAAACATTTTCTTTGATTCCTTCAAAGCGAAGATATTCACGAGAAAGAGTTGTAGGACAAAATAAATAATCCGCGAGTCGGTCTATTTTTATTCTGTTTCGTTCTTCAGGCATTCTCATATCAAAACTTCTCAAGCCGGCTTCGATATGTATTAATTTTGTTTTAGTTTCTGTTGCAGCTAGAGCTCCTGCAAGAGAAGAGTTTGTATCGCCGTAGACGATCATCAATGACGGTTTTATTTTAGAGATCAGGTCAATTATTTTGTATTTGATAATTTCAATGTCCGAAGTATTACAGCATAAATCTATATCAGAGCTAGAATCTAACTCATCAAAAAATATATCTTTCATATTTTCGGAATAATGCTGACCAGTGTAGGCATAAACATGTCTGTAATGATTTAATTGTTTAACCAACTCTGAGAGTTTTATTACTTCAGGTCTAGTTCCAGCTATTGTCAATATGTCACATTTTTCTAAAGATTTCAACAAATTAATCATCATTTTATTTTGAAAATCATTCCATGAACGATAAAAAATTTCATCAAGTATATGATCCCTCGCTGTATGTCTTTTTTGATTGCTGTTGTTGGATTAATAGTTGAACATCTTTTTCCCTCATGAATCCATGCGTCGTCTTAGTCGCTGACCACGATTTGACAAAAAATGATTTCAGCAAACACACATACCAGTAATGAGAAAATGCTGAAAGTAAAAAGATATGTGCCGCATACTTTATTTTCTTTAGGCCAAATTCTTTTAGGATTATAACAAACTGTAAAGAATAACTTGCCGATGTTACTCCAAACCAAAGCTGGATTGGAACAAAAGTGAATTTGAATGGAAATGTTTCAAAAAGAACATAATGTAAAATTGCAAATGAAGTGACTATGATGGAAAAAAATCCACTTAGCAGAAAAACTGGGGATAACCAATAAATTATTCCTATCAAATCAGTGCGTTCAGGGATTTTCTGTTTGATGAGATCAAAATGTCCTCTCACCCATCTTGCTCTCTGCCTAAACATAAGTGATAATTCTCCAGGTTTTTCATCATACACCTCAGATAATGCCGCAAATGCTATTCTGTACTTGTGTCGGTATAACCTAAAAGAGAGCTCAAAATCTTCAATGAGTGCATTTGCAAAACCTCCTACTTCTTCAAGAATATCCTTTCGTAGAATAAGCCCTGTTCCACCAAGCGGGGTCCTTTTGTCAAAAAGATGTCGTATTGCCATGAATGGTGTAGAAAACATATCTCCTTCAAGCGAAAGCATTCTTGTTTGCATATTGTAGTCACGATTACTCGAAGATATTTTTCCCTGAACTGCAGCAATTCCTTCATCAAATAGAGGCATTGCATTTGCTATAAAATTGGGACTTAGAATTCCATCTGAATCTAAAATAAGAAGGTAGTTTCCTTTTGAAAATTTCATACCGTGATTTAATGCAATTCCTTTGCCTGATTCTTTGGTGTACAGTTCTATTGGCCTTACTCTTTTGTCGTCGGATTGAGCTTCTTGATAGGTGTTATCATTACAATTATGGCATAGCACAATGACTTCGATATTTCTGTATGTCTGATCTAAACACGCATCTATCGTTCTTTTTATGACTGATGCTTCATTTTTTGCAGGAATGAGGATACTCACTAGAGGAAAACTGACATATCGCTTATCTCTTATTATTTGTGCTTGCTCTCGTTCAATTTTTTTGCCAACAACTAGATAGACACTCTGAATTATGAACCAAAGCAGAGTACTAACTAGAGAAAGACTTACCGAGAACCATGTTAAGAATGATAAATCTATATCAGAATTCATTTCAAGTGGTACCCCAAGAATCCATGGCATTATAGTGTAATACATCATGATAAACCACAGTGATGAAATTATCAAAAATATTGAAATCAATATTTTATTTTCCTGTTTTTGACATCTTTCTCTCAAATTTCTTTTATTTAAAAATTTATACAACGGTATTCATAATTATTTGTTTAAAATTTTTAAAAAGATATGTCCATTTCAATTATTACGCGATCAATTATTTTTAAGTCAAGTGAATCAAATATCTTATTTTTAGAATTACAATGTGTTCAAAAATAATCTTTTTGATTTGTATAATTTGGACAGACTATTATTTTTATTTTCAGAAGATTATCTATAATGGTAGTACATGGTGATTATTGATGAATCTAAAGATAAGTTGGGATATACTGAATTAAAGCAAAAAGATGTTGATGAATATACGGCATCTGAGATTTATGTGAAACAAGTTCTTGAAAGAATACGAAAAGCAGAAAATAAAATATTATCACCTTATATTGTTTTGGATCTAAAGTGACTACTGTAAATGTTCTAATAAACATCACTACTAAATTATTCTATCAAGAATTATTTTTCATTCTGTAATTTAATATTATGCAGTGTAGTGGATGAATGAATTTTTGAATCTCTTGGATTTTATTTTTATTAGTAAATTATTACTATTGGTATTAATTTTGCTACAATATACTTTTGGAAAATTAACATGTATTATTCCAAAATCATAATCATCAAGTGATGTTGTTAGATTTTTTATTTGATTAGCATAGAGATCATGTATATTAAATTAAAAATATTCCCGAAAAAAAATCTAATTCTCTAAATCTTTAGTTTTTAGAAAAATAAATAAAATAAATGAAATTTGTGGCCTAATCATGTTTCAGGCATATGGTTACCAAGGTTTATCCACCACCATTCACCGAGGCAGTGTCAGGCTCGTCACTGTATCATAGGAGAGAATGTGGTCAGTGTTGCACGCTACATAAAAAAACATCGTCTTGTTCGGAGTTGGCCTTTGATATGCTCTCATTATTTGTGGTCGTGAGAACAGGATTACCATTAACAGGATTGAACGTAAAATAGCAATGGATTCCAGCTATTCCATGGCCAGTGTTATCGTCTCTTACCTGCACTGTCGCAACGCGATATTTGGATGGTGAAGCTAATGATGTAGTCACGAGGCTTACGAAAAGAGTTACTGCAACTAACACTATTCCAAGTGCTAAGATTTGTTTTTTATCGTTTAAAATCTGCATTAACATATCTTATTTTTGTATATAAGACCTTTGATACTAAATGAATATTCTGTGAAAATTGTGACACCACAAAAAATGATCTGATCAAGAGATCTTTTACTTTGAAATGTTATCCATCATGCCTTTCTTATGAGCATGTAGGTGAACTAATCATTCACAAAATAAACAGTATTACCGTCTTTGCAGTTACAACTCTAATGATCATTTATCTGGATGTTAGAAAGATCAACGCTATATCTGGATGTGGGTTTGTTCTAGTTATTGGCACTATTTTGTCTTTGTTAGATCTCAACAAAAGAAATTAAATCAGATTTTTAAAAGAAATGGATGGATTTTCTAAAGAACTAACTAATGTAACAACTAATCTATTTATGTAATTAATCATGTTTTAAGATATACCTAAGAAAAATTGCCTAATTTCATCACGATGAGTAGATTTATTTTCAATGTTTTTAGATAATAATCATTGGCAATTCTACCAATAGATAGTGGGCGTTATGGGACTAAAGAAATGATGAACATATTTAGCGAGCAAATGAAAGTAAATTATCAATTAGAAATTGAAGGAATGGCGGCCATATCACAAAGTGAAATTGGAATAATTCCAAAAACGGCTGGCAACATAATTTTCAAAGCTGCGACATCTGGAAAAATTACTGTAAAAAGGATTAAAGAATTAGAAGCAAAAAGTGATCATGACACAGCTGCATTAGTTGAATCATTAAGTGAAAAATGTGCAAAAGATACAAGACCATGGATTCATTATGGATTAACAAGCAATGATTTGGTAGATACGAGTAATTCTATGCAAATGAGAGATGCATTACAAATTATTGAACCTAAAGTAGCAAAATTAGCATCACTATTAGCAAAAAGGGCAATCAAACATGGTAAAATCCCAGCAGTGGGAAGAACTCATGGTCAACATGCAAGCATTATTTCATTTGGATTGAAATTTGCAAATTGGGCTGCAGAGATGGCAAAGCATGTAGAAAGAATTGAAGAGATTAAAAAAAGAGTATTAATTTGCAAAACGCTCGGAGTTGTTGGTACAGGATCACTTATGGGTGCGAAGTCCCTTGAAGTTCAAAAGCGAGTTGCAAAACGCTTGAATCTTTTCTCAATAGATGTAGCTACTCAGATAATTCCTAGAGAGAGATATGCAGAATACGTATTTGAATTAGCTTTGATTGGTGCAACTTTGGAAAAAATAGCTGTAGAAATTAGAAATTTACAAAGAACCGAAATAGGTGAAGTCGCAGAGCAATTCAAGAAGGGTCAAATGGGAAGTAGTGCTGTCCCAGTAAAGAGAAATCCCATAAAGAGTGAAAGAGTTTCATCATTATCCAAAATATTACGTAGTCAAATAGGCATAACTTTTGAGAACATACCGTTATGGCATGAGAGAGATCTTTCAAATTCAGCAAATGAAAGATTCGTACTTCCTACAGCATCAATTCTAGCTGATGAAATGCTAGAAACCATGATTAAAATAATTTCAAATTTAATAGTAAATGAGAGAAAAATTATAGAGAATTTGTATATTACTAAAGGACAGATATTTGCTGAATTTGTTTTAGAGGCATTAATCAAAAAAGGAGTTCCCAGATTTGTTGCATACCGAGATGTGCAAAGAGTTGCATTTGAAGCACAAGATAAAGGAATTCAATTCAGCGATGCAGTCAAAAACGATAAAGTATTTTCTTCAAAACTTACAGAAAAAGAAATTGATTCAATATTTTCTCCAGAAAAACATCTCGGTGCATCTCCACAAATTATAAGTAATGTTAACAGTTTAGTTCAAAAAACGGTTAAAAAATTCATTTAAACTTTAACAATTCCCGATGTATTTTAGAACCATATTGTAGTGCTTTTTTTCGTTTTGTGTATGAAATTTCTGGAACTCCAACATCTCGGGCTAATTTTCGTATAATGTGTTTTCTTAGCAGATCTTGAGAATCATGAATCTTTTCAGATATTGGAATAGTTTTAGCAAACTCTATAAAATTAGGAGACAATAAGGGCTGAGTAATTCTAACGTTAAATTCAGATGCAATTTGATTTACTGCTTTCATCATTTTTATTTCATTATCTAATTTGGAGTTCATAACTCGTAGAACCTCAAATTCTCCATTAGATATTGCCTCTCTATATGCATTGTATCCACAAAATAATTCATCAATTCCATTTGCAGTTACAACAACATCTATTCCCAGGTTTTTTGCAAGTTTTGAGACATAATAAAATGCAATACAATTTTCATTCCAAGAAAGATTGTCTATATTTATTATTTGTTTAATTTTAGTAGATATAATTTGAAAAGTGCTAGAGTCAATTTCTAAGATATGATGGGAGAATTTTAGTTGTTGATTAACATCCTTTGCAAATAAAATATCGTGTGATTCTGGAAAACCAATTGTCAACAAAGTGATTTCATAACCTATGTCTGAACATATTTTAGAAATTAGCGTGCTATCTACTCCTCCAGAAAATGCAACACCAATTTTCTTTTCAGGTATATTTTCTTTAATACAAGTTTTAATTTTCTCCAAAAGCTCTTTTTCCATTTTATTCATCAATTATCTTACAATTGCTAATACAAAACATCTATGATTAATTCTATTCTTTAACTATTAATGTGGTATTTGAAATATAAAATTACGATAAGATTATCATCAGAGTCAATAAAGGAAGAATTGAAAAATATGGCGGGATGGACTGTGGTAAATAATAAACTACACAAAGAATTTGAATTTAATGATTTTAATCAAGCATTTGGGTTTATGACAAGAGCTGCAATGCATATAGAGAAGATAAATCATCATCCAGAATGGTTTAATGTCTACAACAAGATCACGGTGGATTTGACAACTCATGATGCAGGAGGAGTCACTCAAAACGATATCAACTTGGCAAAAATTCTAAATTCACTGGAATAGTTTGAAATTGTCAAGTAATGTAATTTTTAAATTTTGCACAATACAGAATTTATATACAGAGTAAAGCCAGATGACTTCACATGACTTCAAATCCTGCAGTGCTAGATTCAGATTTTAGATACATTGACAAAAAAGGAAATTTAATGAGAACGAGAACTGAATTAACCATAGCACAGATGCTTTCATTTCTTGATGAAGATTATGAATATGATTACAAATTATCATTGAAAAATGGAAGTTCTGTAACTGTTGATTTTAAGACAAAGAAGGGATTGATTGAGGTGATAGATAATGATAACGACATAAAAAAATACAATGAAATTAAGAATAATTTGCCTGAAGAAAAAGTGATGGCAATAGGACATCCAAAATATACTGCCCAAATTAAAGAATTGCAAGATATTGTATTCTATGATAAAACACCTCAAACAGGTTCAATATTTTTAGAAGACCCGTCATTTTCATTTGATTATGCACATATTCTTCCGTTAGTAGAGAAATGTTCTATTCTGCATGGACATACATCTTTAGTAATGGTGGAATTAGTGGGACAAATGAAAGATAATCTTCTAGTTGATTTTGGAATAGCAAAAAAAATCATAAAGGAAGTCGTTAATGTGTTTGATCACAAATTTTTCATTAATAGGAAATATCTAAAAAAGGAAGATGATTCTCACTATCAAATTAAATTTGATGGTCCAAGAGGTATGTTTGATATTCAAGTTCCAAAAAACACGGCTTATCTTTTAGAAGGAGAAGCTACAGTTGAGAATCTTTCAATTGAAATAATTAAATTACTTGCGCCAAAAATGCCTCAAAATGTAGAAGCTGTGGGAGTTTACATTTATGAAGGATACAATAAAGGATCGCATATCATTTCAAATATTTCAAGATAGTTAAGAGATGGAACCAAAGATTATAGAAAAGGCTTGGAACCCAGAGTTAGAGAAAGAAATTTTGAAACAATGGACAGATGAAAAAATTTATGAGTTTGTACCAAAGGAAGATAATTTTACAATAGATACTCCTCCACCTTATCCATCTGGTAGACCATGGCACATTGGTGCAGCAGCACATTATTCGCAAATTGATATGATAGCGCGAACGGCAAGGATGGCAGGAAAAAATGTCTATTTCCCGATAGGAATAGACAGAAATGGTCTTCCTGTTGAGTTGTATACTGAAAAAAAACACAACATCAAAATGCGGGAGACTGATAGAGGTCAATTTTTAAAATTATGTAGAGAAGCATTAGATGATTTAGAAAATGAGATGATACTGATCATGAAAAATTTGGGAATTAGTGGAGATTTTTCCAACTATTACAGAACTGATTCTGAAGAATATAGATCCTTGACACAGTCCACTTTCATCGAGTTGTGGAAAAAAGGACAGGTATATCTTGCAAATAGACCAAATAATTATGATTGGGTTACAGGTACAACCATCGCCGATGCAGAAATCACTTATGAAGATTTACCAACTAAACTAGTCTATATGAAATTTCAGATTAAAGATACGAATAAAGAAATAATCATTGCCAGTACGAGGCCAGAACTTCTTTGCGCATGTAAAACAATAATTGTAAATCCTGATGATGAGAGATACGCAGAGTATATTGGTAAAAAAATAATTGTACCAATTACTAATGAAGAGGTGGAACTAAAAACACATCACTCAGCTAAACAAGAATTTGGTTCGGGAGCAGTTATGGTATGCAGTTATGGTGATCAAAATGATGTAGCATTATTTAGAGAATTAGAATTAGAGGAAATTGTTGCAATTGGATTAGATGGAAAAATGACAGAAGATGCGGGAGAATATGCGGGGTTGAAACCAAAACAAGCACGTGTAAAAATTACTGAAGATTTAATCAATAAAGGATTTGTAGAAAAGATTGAGGATATAGTTCACAGAACTCCTGTATCTGAACGGAGTAAAAATCCAATTGAAATAATTCCGATGGAGGAATACTATCTAAAACAAAAAGAATCAATTCAAAAGATGAAGAAATTGGGAAATGAAATTACGTTTTATCCTGCAATGCATAAGCAGATCTTAATGAATTGGCTAGAATCCATCAATATTGACTGGCCAATATCAAGAAGAAGGTATTATGGAACTGAAATTCCTATTTGGTATTGCAAAAATTGCTCGGAACCCCATGTTCCAGTGCCTGGGAAATACTACAAACCATGGGTAGAAAAATGTCCTATTAGTGAGTGTTCTAAATGCAAGTCTACTGAATTTGTAGGGGAAGAGAGAACATTTGATACATGGATGGATTCTAGTGTTTCTCCTCTTTTTGTCACCAAATTTCACAAAGATCAGGAATTTTTTAATAAAGTATATCCTGTCACTATTCGTCCCCAAGCAAAAGATATTGTAAGAACATGGCTATACTATACCCTCCTAAGATGTGAGCAACTTACGGGAAAGAAACCATGGTCAGAGGCATGGATTATGGGATATGGTCTTGATGAAAAAGGAATGAAAATGAGTAAGAGTAAAGGAAATGCAATTGATCCTTTACCAGTAATTGAAAAATTAGGTGCAGATACTTTTAGATTTTGGAGCGCAAGTGAGATTAATCATGGATATGATTTTAGATGTAATGAACAAAAAATTGAATCAACAAAAAAATTTCTTAGTAAATTATGGAATGTTTCTAGATTTTTGTCTAGTTTTCCAGTCACAGAATCAGGAACTCCAACAGCTACTGATGAATGGATACTATCAGAACTAGACAATTTAGTAAAAGAATGTAAAAAAGGATACGATGAGTACAATTTTTTTATTCCTGCAATAGCAATCAGGGAATTTACATGGAATCTTTTTGCAGCACATTATATCGAAATGGTTAAAGCGAGAGCATATGGAATTGGATTCTCGGATGAAGAAAGAGATGGCGCAATTTACACATTACATAAAACATTATCAACAATTTTGAAATTATTAGCACCAATTACACCGTTTATTACTGAATATCTTTGGAAAATTTTGTATTCATCAGAAAGTATTCACAAACAACATCAGGTTGCATCATATTCAGAGAATGATGTAGATAAAATTACAAAGGAAATTGTGGAATTTAATTCCAAAGTTTGGGGTGAAAAAAAGACAAAAAATTTATCTTTAAAAGATTCCATCACGATAGTAATTCCAGAAAGTTTAGAGTCTTTTAAGAATGACTTAAAATCCATGCATAATTTGGTAGATAATTGAATCTAAAATTATACATGCATGATTCCATTTGAGATCAGATATTGAATCCCTGATACAAATTCTGTGTCAGAAATAAGATCTTTGGACCACCAACTTGCATTATTTTTTATCCAATCAGGAATTTTTATTTCTGGATTTGAGATCAATTGATTTGATGTATTTGTTCCGATAATTTCAATTATAGAATCAGATTTAAAAAATGGAATAATTAAACTTCGTGAAGTAGAATTAGTTTCAGTTTCAACAAAATCAGTTTCAAAATCATCTACTAAAACGTAAAACATGTCATCATTTAATTCAAATTTTGCATCCAAGATACCTCTTGGAATGGTAATTTCCAAAGTTCCATCAGCTTTTGTATCCATGGTAACAACCAATTGATGAAAATCTGGATCCAGGTAAATTGAGTCAATCTTACCATTTTCAATATTATATTGAACATCAAAAGAATCTATTGAAATTATTCCGGTAGTAGCAAATGAGTATTGAGTATTAGAATAAGCTATGGCAATTAGAAATATGATAACTAGCAAAAAAAAAGATCGATTAAATTTTTTCATCATCAATCTCCAGTTGAAATTTTATCGAGAGTGGAATTGGTGAAATCGCTTCCTGTTTGAATTTCTTCTGGAAATGAAATAATTTTACTCAAAGTTGCAGTTCCATTTAGAAACCACATATGAGAAATTTGACTTTGTGGGCCTCTGATTAAAACTTGTGAATTTTCAATTTTGTCAATTTGGATATCGGCATTTAGAAAAATTTTCATTGTTGTATGAATTTCCTTCTATACGTCTTCTTCTAAAAACGCTATAATTACAAGAGAGTCTTTGACACCGGATTGTCCGGAGGATACAGTTCGAGCTTTACCAAATCCACAATTAAAAGAAGTTTGATCAACAATAATTTGACATTCAAGTAACTCCAATTTTAGGCTAGAATTATTTTTATCATATGCACCAAAACTCATTTTTCCAGTTATAGAGGATGATGTTTGAGATTTATCAGATATTTTTGAGGCATGCACAGAGTCAAAAACTAATTCATATGTTTCAGAATAATTAGATTTAGTAATTCTTTCTCCCAAATAACTTCCATTATTTACTTTATCAAGAATGTCTCGAGTTCTTGAGTCTAATTTTTCCAAGTTTAAAGTGAGTTTTTCACGAATTTCTTTTGATTTTTTAAATGATTTTTCATCTAATTTCCCAGATTTTGAAGAAAAAGTTTTAGTGTCATTATCTTGATGTTGGTTAGTTTCATTATCCTGGTGTAGATTAGTGCTATTATCCTGATGTTGATTAGTGCTATTTTGATGCTTTTCTTTGATTTCATTAAATTTTTCTTCATATTCTTTAGATTTTTCCATCTGTTTTACTTCAAGAATTTCCCTATGAAGTTCGAGTTCTATTTTTTTCTGCTCTAACTCTTTTTGTTTTTCCTCTATTTTTTCTTGATGTTCAGTTTTTTTCTCATCTAACTCTTTTTGTTTTTTTCCTGTTTTTTCTTGTTCAGTTTTCTCATCTAACTCTTTTTGTTTTTTTCCTGTTTTTTCTTGTTCAGTTTTCTCATCGGTGAGAGACTTGGAATTGTCATTGGTTCCATTAAGATTTTGAGCAAAAGCACTATCAATGAGAAATTGACCAAATGATCCACTGACTAAAATAATTGCCAATGTCATAGCTAAAATAAAATTATCATTCATTTTAGAGAACAATCCTCATATTAGTTAAAAAGAATTTCTTATAATTTGTCATTTTTAACTAGTTTTTGATTTTTTTATCAAATTTACAAAATATTTGTGTAAGGATACATCTTCTGTCAGTTCAGGATGAAATGCAGTACCAATAATATTTTGTTTTTTTACAGCGATTATTTTATTATCAAATTTTGCTAAAACCTCGACATCAGAACCAGTGTCGGAGATAGATGGGGCTCTAATGAACACACCATTGAATTTAGGAATATTAATTGAATTCATACAAATATCTGCTTCAAATGATTCTTTTTGTCTTCCAAAAGAATTCCTTTCTAGTTTAATGTCAAGTAAATCCAAAAGAGGTTGATTTGTTTTTCCAACAACACGATCATTTACGGTTTTTGAGAGCATAATCATACCGGCACATATACCAAAAACAGGCATTCCATTTTCAATTTTTTCTTTTATTGTTTTAAGAGATCTGTTTACAAGGGAAAGTTGACCTATAGTAGTACTTTCTCCCCCTGGAATAATCAAGCCATCAAGATGAGAAATTGCCTCAGAAGTTTTAACACCCTTAACAGTTCCATTAATTCCTAATTCTTTTAGTGCAGTTTCAGTAGATGTGATATTTTCATTTACATCTCCCTGAATCGCCAAAACTCCAATATTAAGACTCATGCGGAACTTCCACGCTCTTGCATTCTTAATTCCAAAGTCTTAACATCCAATCCTAACATGGATTGTCTTTCATCAATCATTTTTTGTGCTTCTTTTACTTTTTCGGATTCATTCCAAAAAGTAGTTGCCAATACAATCGCTCTTGCTCTTTCTTTAGCATCACTTGCATTAAAGATTCCAGAACCGACAAATATTCCATCACACCCAAGAGACATTAAATATGCAGCATCTGCAGGTGTTGCAATTCCGCCTGCTGCAAAATTAACAACCGGTAATCTTCCAAGCTTTGCAGTTTCTTCAACTATATCGTAAGATACTTTGAATTCTCTGGCGATTCTAACAAGATCTTGATTATCACCAGAATCATAAATTGCCTTGATTAATCTTAATTCATCATTTACTTTTTTTATATGAGTTACAGCTTCTGCAACATTTCCTGTACCAGGTTCTCCTTTAGTTCTAATCATTGCCGCACCTTCTTCAATTCTTCTTAATGACTCAGACAATGATCTTGCTCAATTAACAAATGGGGTTGTAAAATCCCACTTCCAAATATGATGAGTTTCATCAGCAGGTGTCAATAACTCAGATTCGTCTATCATATCAACATCAGTTTCTTCGAGAATTTTGGCTTCGTAAACGTGACCAATTCTACATTTTGCCATAACTGGAATTGTTACTGAATCCATAATATCCTCAATAATTCTAATACTTGCAGTTCGTGCCACTCCCCCTGCTTTTCTAACATCAGAGGGAAGCTTATCTAAGACCATTACAGATACAGCTCCAGCGTCTTCTGCAATTTGAGCTTGTTCAACGGTAGTAACATCCATCACTACGCCATTTTTTAACATGTGAGCAAAACCACGTTTCAAAGTTGATGTACCACGTAAAATATTACCAGAATCTGATTTGTCATGAACTATTCCTTTTGCCTTAATTCTTTCCCCTGAGAGTGACAGCATATTCAGAGTTTTACCGAAGACTATTTGTACCTATTCACTAATTTGTTCTTCGATTTTATCAAGTTCGGATCCAACCATAGAAATTATCGGAGGTATGAATTTATCGGTGGCATTTTGTTCTGGCCAATAAATTTGGTTTACTCTTCCATTTATGATAATTTTGATATTTGATTTTTGATAATCAGTTGCGTTATCACGAATTGGAAATGATTCAGATGGAATTGCTATAAAGCCAGTTTCTTTAATTAAAGCTTTTAATTTACGAAGTTTTTGGTCATCAAGATGTATTATAATATCTGGTTTAGGATATCCATTTTCAGTGACCATATATTTTGTCTCACCGTTATTTTTAATTATTAGAATTTCAGTTTTTTGAGATCCAACTATTTCAGTAACACAAAAAGAAATTTTCTTTAATTGGTGTTTTGTATATTCAATTTCAATTATATCATTTGGGTGAACTGCAGAGTATGGAATATCAAATTTTGTTATTAGTGGAATTACAATTAAAATTGCAATTATAACAGGGATTGCCCCTATTGCTAAAACAATTGGTTTTACCATAATTTACCTTAACAGTGGTGAAACAAGCTTAATTGCAAATAAATCTTGGTTAAAATAACTTAAAATTCCAGTCTATTTCATTCTTGTTTGTGGGGTCGTAGCCTAGCCTGGTAGGGCGACAGTGTATACGATAGATCACCGCTAAGGGCTCCAAAGGTAAACTAAGCTAAACTGACTCATGGATGATGTAAGTTTGGAGCTGTAGTGACCCGTAGGTCGCCGGTTCAACTCCGGTCGGCCCCACGTCAAAATTAATTATTTATTTCTTAAAACATTAAGTGCTGAACCAGCTTTGAACCAATCTATTTGAGATTTGTTATAAGAATGATTAAGAGTAATTTCATCTTTTACTCCATTTTGATGTGTAATGATACATCTAACTGCCTTTTGTGGTTCCAAAGCATTCAATTCAACAAGACTGATTCTATCATCTTCTTGGATCTTGTCGTAATCATTTGGATTGCTAAAAGTCAATGCCAATATACCTTGTTTTTTCAAGTTTGTTTCATGGATTCGAGCAAGACTCTTAGTAATAACAGCCGCACAACCCAAATATCTCGGAGACATTGCAGCATGTTCTCTGCTACTTCCTTCACCATAATTATGATCACCGATAATTATCCATCTAATTCCTTTTTCTTTATACTGTCTTGCAATTGTTGAAAACGATTCGAATTTACCATTTAGAAAATTCTTTCCTTTTCCAACTTCATCATTAAATGCATTAACTGCACCCAAAAGCATATTGTCACTTAGGTTATCAATATGACCTCGAAGGGACAACCAAGCTCCTGCAGGAGAGATATGATCAGTAGTACATTTTCCTTTTGCTTTAACCATTAACGGAATTTCTTCAAAGTCCTTTCCATCCCATATTGAAAAGGGTTCTAGACGTTGCAATCTTTTACTGTTAGGATTAATAACCACATCAATGTCATCTGAATTTTCAGGAGGAGGAACAAAAATTCCTTTGGGCAGAATGAATCCTTTTTCTGGAACTTCAGGAGCAGGTTTAGGTGGTTCAAGTTTAAATTTTGTCCCATTCGCCGCTACAAGTTGATCTTTTAATGGATTAAATGACAATCTCCCACTCAAAGCAAATGCGATGATTATTTCTGGGCTACCAATAAAATTCATAGTATCTCTCTTTCCGTCATTACGTCCTGGAAAATTTCTATTGTAGGATGTAACTATCGTATTTTTTTCTCCAGG
This sequence comes from Candidatus Nitrosopumilus sp., assembly GCA_022758935.1. Classification (GTDB taxonomy): domain Archaea; phylum Thermoproteota; class Nitrososphaeria; order Nitrososphaerales; family Nitrosopumilaceae; genus Nitrosarchaeum. The sequence continues at coordinate 16,298 of JAEMQG010000029.1, forward strand.
TTTTAGTTCAGGTCTATTCCATTGACCAATACATGGACCACATGCATTGGCTAAAACCGTAGCTCCAATGTTTTTTAGTGATTCCATTTGACCATCTCTTTCAATGGTGCTTCTGATTTGTTCAGATCCTGGAGTAATTAGTAAAGGAATTTTGGATTTGATTCCGTTTAATTTTGCTTGCTCAGCTAAACTAGCTACTCTTGACATATCCTCATAAGATGAATTTGTACAACTTCCAATTAATGCAACGGAGATTGGATCAACATATTCATTAGTTTTTACATCATTAGCTAAATCAGATATAGACCGTCCTAGATCTGGAGTGTGCGGTCCAACAATGTGAGGTTCTAACGTTGAAAGATCAATTTCGATAATTTTATCAAAGAATTTCTCAGGGTTTTCTTCTACTTCAGGATCGGCAACTAGTAATTCTTTATTTTTATTTGCAAGTTCAGCAATTTTCCCTCTGTTTGTAAATTTTAGATAAGTTTCCATTCTTTCATCATATGGAAATATTGAACATGTTGCACCAACCTCTGCACCCATATTGGTGATAGTAGCTTTTCCAGTACAACTGATAGATTCTGTTCCAGGTCCAAAATATTCAATAATAGAATTAGTTCCTCCTGAAACTGTTAGTTCCTTAGCTACTTTTAGTATGATGTCTTTTGGTGCAGTCCATCCATTTAGTTGTCCAGTTAGTTTCACTCCAATTCTTTTAGGATAAAGTAATTCCCAGGGCATTCCAGCCATAGTTTCTGCTGCATCTAATCCACCCACCCCAACGGCAATCATCCCCAAACCACCAGCATTAGGAGTATGAGAATCAGTACCAATCATCAATCCACCTGGAAATGCGTAATTTTCAAGAACGACTTGATGAATGATTCCTGCACCAGGCTTCCAAAAACCACAGCCATATTTGCTTGCAGCTGATTGCAAAAATTTGAAAACTTCGTTGTTTTCATCAAGTGATACTTTCATGTCAGTATCACCATCTATTTGAGCTCGGATGAGATGATCACAGTGAACTGTTGTTGGCAATGTTGCTTGTTTGAGTCCTGCTTGCATAAATTGCAACATTACCATTTGCCCAGTTACGTCTTGTAATGCTACTCTATCAGGTATAAGGAAAACATAGTGTTTACCATCATCAAGATTTTTGTCGTTAACTACCTCAAAATGACCAGATAGTATTTTTTCGGTGAGTGTGAGAGGTCTTTGGATTACTTTTCTATATTTTTGGATATTATCTTGTAATTTTTTATAAACGCGAGATACTAATTCTGGAGTAGTATCTGTTTCCACGAAATGTTCTCCATCTAACCTGAATTTAATTTTTGCAATTCAAAAAAATACAAGAAAAATTGCACTAGGCATGCTCATTTCTTAACAATTATAAACCAAAAGCAGCTTAGTGTATCATAGTTGTGAAGTATTATAAAATGAGGTGTCTGAATGGTCAATAAAGGTTTTCCAAAATTTGGGATGTCGCAAGCTGGTGCCTTCGTTGCTGCATTAAAAAATTATAATTTGCCAGATTTCATTTTAGAATTGGTTTCAAAAGAATGTAAGTCAGATCTTCTTGAAAGAGGAAGAATAGATGACAGATTACAGAGTATGAATGACCAAGCATTAGAGCTTTTACATAAAGTATTTGTTGGGTGCGAAGAAGATGGTGCTGGAAAGTATGCACAGTATAGATTCTTTGCATATGTTTCTAGTATGTATCATAAATGCGAGATTCTAATAAATGAACCAATTCCAGGAGTAACTGGAAAAAGTCATAGAATTCCTGTTGCGGTAAAAAATAATGGAATGTATATTGCAGTTGCACAGAATAAAGCAACAGGTAATCCCGTAAATAAAAAAGAGACCATTAAATTCTACGAGATGGTTGATGATATTAAGAAAGGAGAGCAGGGGACTATGTTAAGTGATGCAATTTATGGGTCATCAGTAGGATTTAGAGGAGATGCATTAGTTGAGCTGGAAAATTTGAGTAAATCTAGAACAAAGGATATTGAAAATAAACTTGATTTTAAAACTGCAAATTTTGAAAATAATATTTATTCCGTAACAAAATGTTAATTTCAATCATAAGATAATTTATTTTATATTATTAATTCATCTAAAATTTATTCTTTTTTAAGATTAGATGTATTGAGGGTAAGAAACATTGGTTTTTCTTCTGTTTTTTCAAAGTTTGCTCCATATTGTTCAAAATATAATTGATCATACAAATGCTTGGTCCAAATTTCATGTACGTCTTGAATGAATTTTTTGTGTCCTGATGCCCGTAAAAGTTCATGTGTTAATTCGTGAGAAACAGTAGTGCAATTTTTTTCTGCAAGAAATAGTGTATCGTTAGGATCATTTGGAGGTTGCCACCACACCATGCCGAAATTTTCAGCATGGTAGCCTTCGCAGGTACAATCAGTCCAAAGTGGTTTAAAATGACAAAGATAGAAATGGTAGATTTCTTTTCCTCTTTGTTCGTGGTCTCTAATGAGTGTAGGCGTATCCAATTTTTGAAATAGGTGTCGTGGCTTTGTAATTAATTCATCACATTGAATTTCAAAATCTCTACCAAATTTTTCTTTGATCCAAACCTTGTAAAAATTACCCATTTGTTTTACATATTCAAATTCTGATTTTCGTTTTTCACGATCCGCTTCCTTTACAACAAAAATAAAATGTAAAATCATAATAAGAAAAAAAGGTGTTTATGATTGGCCTTCTATGCCCATAAGGGTTAGTGTTGATCGGATCTTCTCAATTTTTCTGATTTTCCAGGTAATGGTTTCTCTTAGTTTTTCAACAGTATCAGATTCAATCTTGGCCAAGATATCATATGCTCCGAAAGTACCATGAACTTCCTTAACACCGTCTAGACCCTTAAGTGCATGTATAATAGACTCTTCGGAACCTAGTTCACAGTTTATTAAAACATAAGCTGTTGCCATAATTTCATTAAACAAATCACCTATATCAATAAACCGATTTTACCTAATCGAGTTTTTGGGAGATCTCAATTATAGCATCCCAAATATCCTTCGGAACAGGCATTACAGACAATCTAGAATTATGAATTAGATCCCAATTCTTGAAATTTTTCTGTTTTTTTAGCTCATCTAAAGTGATTGGTCGATTTAATGATTTTTTATACATGACGTCAACTACAATAAACCGTTCATTGTCTTCTTTGGGATTGGGGTAGGGATTTGAAATTATTTCCATTATGCCTACTATTTGTCTTTCATCTCCAGTGTGATAAAACAAAACTAGATCACCTGACTCCATGTTTCGCATATGTTTTAGTGCAAGATTATTATGAACTCCATCCCAAACTGTTTTTTTATTCTTTTTTAGAGTTTCAAAATTGTATCCTCTAGATCCACTCGGTTCTTGTTTCGCTAACCAATAATTTACCATTTTCACTTTTCAAATCATTATTGAGGGTTTTATATTTTTGAAAGTTTGTATGTGTTCCCCGGTTCTGACTCGCACAAGATCATTGGTATTTTAGCCGAAACCTCCTTGGGTTTTCTAACCGGGGTTGCCCATCTTGTAGCACACCTGGGTGAACTAGAAATCATTGGTATCAACACGATCAACATCATCCTAATCCGTCTGTGTGCCTGCTCTTGGGCGTTTAATGATAGATTTAGTCAAATATTAATCCAGATAAAGAGATTTCAAACCCCACTACAGGAACACGTATCTTATAATTTTCAATTGTTTTTGAGCTAATTTCTCCAATAATTCCAATAGATTTATCATTAAATAGAATTGAAGCTGCACGTCCTTCTTCAAAAATGGGATATGAAAAAGTTTTTGTTTCAATGGGTAAGCCAAAACCCTGGTTTAATGCAGATTGCAAAATTGATTTAATTTCAGTAAAAGTTGCATCCCGATGTGAACTAACTCCAGCAAAATTAGTTTTTTCACCAATTGGATCAGCTTGAAAAAAAACAGTTCCAGTTTCAAATAATTTTTGAGGATACGAGATGTGAATGTTTTTAGAGAGATTTTCTAGTAATCCCGGGAGAATAGAATCACGTAAAATTGTATGTTCTTGACTTTTTGAATCTAATACTGAAATTATTTCATTTGATTCTCTGTTTGTCATATCATAAAGAATTCGTTTACTCGTCAGGCTTGAATTGAGTGCTTCAGTAAATCCAAGCCCAATCATTATCTGACTAACAGATTTCAGTTGTAACGATACAGGATTTATCTGTCCTAAAGTTTGAGATGGAGATAAAATAGGCTCCAAGTTTTGTATTCCATAACCCAATACTACTTCTTCAACCAAATCCATTGGACCAAATATATCAAATCGATGTGAAGGGACACTGCAGATAATGTTCTTTCCTTTTAAAGTCGCATCCAGTCTTGACTTTTTGAGAGACGAGATGATTTTCGAGTTATTTAGAGTCAACCCAAGGATTTGATTAATTAGATCTGAATCGATTACTAATTTTTTTAATTCAAATTTAGGTGAAGAATTTTTAGCGCCAGAAATTTTTGTAGATACTAGTGTAAATCCAGCAGTCTGAAGTATAGTTGCCACAATAGAAAGCATGTCCTCTATATCAGATTTATTGACTCCAGTTACTTCAACAAAGAGATTTTTAGTTTTTGTTGTAACAGTTGTTATGGCGGCATTAATAATTGGAGGAAAAGACACAGTTTGTTTTTTTGAATCAAAAATAAGTGGAACTTGAGACGAATTTCCGAGAATGGAACCATAATCTCTTCCCACATCAGTACATTCTAAAATTTCAGATACTGTAAGTTTTTTATCAGAATTTAATGGAATAAATGCATGATCTCTTTTTGTAGTAGTGTATGTTAGAGGAAAAGAAATTTTATCCAAGTCATGAATTCCAATAGAAGATTTTTTTCTCTTTCTTCCAATTCCAAAATGAAGGTCTTCTTGCATTGCCATCAGTTGCTTAATTATATTATCATCAATTCTTCCATTTTTTGCAATAATTCCAGTGATAAAAGGCCTGATTTTAGTGACAGTTGGTTCTACATGAATAGCATAATCATTTGATTTTTTGATGTTTAATTTTATGGCTCCAGTTTTAATTCCAAGTAATCCTTGTAACCCAATTACGATTCCAAAATCAGTGGAATAATCAGGTCGATTAGGACTGTATTCAGCCCTAATCAGATCATTGTCCTCAGATTCTATATCTAATCCAAGAAAAGGAAGCGAGTCAAAGATTTGTTTTTTTGAGATTTTGCCAAGTAATTTCTGGAGTCGAGAATAAGATAGTTCAACTACTGGCATTTTTTTACGCCCCTCAACCAGCTCAAATTATTATTGTAAAATTCTCTAACGTCATCTAATTCATATTTTATCATTGCAATTCTTTCAATACCACCACCCCATGCTAGAACAGGTTTAGTTATCCCGAGAGGTTTTGTAACTTCAGGTCTAAAAATGCCCATACCAAATAATTCAACCCATTTTCCTAATCTGTCATTATACACCATTGTTTGAAAAGAAGGTTCAGTGTAGGGGAAAAATGTTGGCCAAAATTTTATTTTTGTTATTCCTATTCTTCGATAAAATTCTTTTTGTATACCCATCAAATCACGTAAAGTTGAATTTTTTCCTATTACAACGCCTTCAATTTGATTAAATTCTACAAGATGTTTGTAACTTACTTTTTCATTTCTGAATACGCGTCCAAGTGAAAAAACTCTAGCTTCGTCAGGTTTATTTTCAGCGAGATGCTTTATTGTAACACATGTTGTGTGTGTCCGAAGAACCATCTTTCTGGCTTCATTGATGTCCCAGTAATATCGCCAACTTTTTTTGTGAGATTCAGAAATTTTTCTAATTTGTTCCAAGGTTCCAATTTTTTTTGCAGATAGACCATCGAGGTAAAATGTGTCCTGTAATTCTCTTGCAGGATGATCTTGGGGAGTGAATAATGCATCAAAATTCCAAAAGCTAGGCTGAGTCATGCTACCAATAATTTCTGTAAAACCTAACGTAACAAAGATTTCACGAATTTCATCAATAGTATCTTTAAGAGGATGAATTCGTGCAACAATCACATCAGGTACTTTAGATTCAACATCAATTGCGCCAGATGAACCAGGAGTCATTTCAATTAATTTGGCATTTTCTGTCAATGATATCTCTTTTATCTTAATTACATCCTCGATTATAAAATCAGGTCTTTTCAAAATACTAGATAAATCATTCAGGTTAATTTCATTTTTAGGGATTTTATTTTCTCCAATTTGTTTAAGAGTTTTTTCTCCTAAAAATTCAGAAGGATAATTTTTTAGAACGATTTTATCTTCAGAAGTATCAACCCAGTTATTTTTTCTTGCTAAACCTATAGCAGGACCAAAGACAGAACCAAGATCATTTTGGAGATCTTGTAATTTTTTTGATTCATTTTTTAATAGATCAAGCAATCGTCTTTCAGGCAATCCTTTATGAAAAGATTCCAATCCATTTTTTCCGAGAGAGATGTTGATAGTTTGAGATTCATTTACAATAGCTAATCCCTTTAGTTTAAGCCACTCTATTCCTCTTCGAATTTGATCAGGTGATAAATTAGTAGATTTTTCAAGGTTTTCAGGAGTTTGTTTTTGATTATCTTTTAATGATGTAATAATTTTTTTTTCTATTTCATGAAAGACTTGTGACATTAGCAGAAAGAATGAAAAAGACTTTTTAAAGGATACTTTTTGAGACTTTAAATTCTAAATCAGTTCTTTTTTAGTCACGGTTTTACCAGTACATAGATTTAATCTTCTACTTAAAATCAAAAAATAGGTTATTTCTTTATCATACTATAAAAAGTGACCAATTTGAGTACATTCTGCCAAAATTAAATACAAATGAGGATTTCATTATTGAATTAGTTTCAGATTAATCGTGTTGAACGCTAATTGTATGAAGAATAGGTATTCCTTGCCGCAAGAATTGATTTTATAACTTAATAGTTAAAATGTGTAAAAGACTTTTTAGACCTTAACCTAAGTCAAAATGAATGCCAGCTGACGACTTTATCGTGACTCCTTGGAATGTTGAAGGAGATATAGATTATGACAAATTAATTAAAAAGTTTGGAACTGAAAAAATTTCATCAGACATTCTTAAGAGAATTAAAAAAATCACAGGCGAAGACCATTTTATGTTAAGAAGAGGCATTTTCTTTTCCCATAGAGAGTTGGATAGAATTTTAAATGATTATGAAAAAGGTATAAAATTTTTCTTATATACAGGAAGAGGACCATCAGGCCATACTCATATTGGACATTTAGTTCCATGGGTATTTTCAAAATGGCTTCAAGACAAATTTGATGTAAATATGTATTTTCAACTCACAGATGACGAAAAATTCTATTCAAAGCAGAATCTAACTTTAGAAGATACAAGTAAATTTGCATATGAAAATGCACTTGATTTTATTGCATTAGGTTTTAAACCAAATAACACAAAGATAATTATCAATACAAAAAATATTCAGACTCTATATCCAATTGCAGCACAAGTAGCAAAAAAAATCAATTTTTCAAATACAAAGGCAGTGTTTGGATTCACAAATGAAACAAATATTGGAATGATATTTTATACATCGCTACAATCGGCACCTTGCTTTATTGAGAATAAACCAGTTTTAATTCCATTAGGAGTTGATCAAGATCCTCATTTTAGATTAACTAGAGATATTGCTCCAAAAATTGGAAAACCAAAACCAGCTTTAATTCATAACATCATGATTCCAGGATTATCAGGCCCTAGAGGAAAAATGTCAGCTTCGGATGAGAATGGAACGATTTACACGACAGATTCTCCAAATATAGTTAAGAAAAAAATTAACAAGCATGCATTTTCTGGTGGTCAATCAGATATTGAACAACATAGAAAACTAGGTGGAAATCCAGATATTGATGTGTCTTATCAATATCTCAGAATATTTTTTGAACCAGATGATAAAAAGTTGAAATCAATTCATGATGATTATAAATCAGGAAAGATGTTAACTGGAGAACTAAAAGCAATTTTGATTGAAAAAATAAATGAATTTCTTGCAATTCATCAGGTAAAAAGAGAAAAAGCAAAAGATCAGAT
>JAEMQG010000103.1 GCA_022758935.1 Candidatus Nitrosopumilus sp.
AAAGTATTAACTTTTTTTTAATTTTGCTATAATTAAAATAGGTGCTTTTTTAAATTGAGGAGGTGGGAATAAAATGAAGAAAAAAATTTTGAGAATTCTGACTGCCCTTGTACTTTTGATGAATTTGATTCCTTGGGCAAAAGTTATTGCAGCCCCAAGTGTCACTTCTGTAAGCCCATCAAATAATCAAACGGTTAATGTTGGAAACGAAGCAATCTACAAAATAACAATTCAGAATACTTGTTCTCAATCGGATATTTTTAATGTTACTAGTTCTCCAACCAATCAACATTGGAGTGTTTCACTTTTTAAAAGCGACAATTCAACACCTCTTTCTGATATGAACGGCGACGGAATAGTTGACACAGGAAGTGTCGCCTCAGGCGGTAATGTAGATATTTATGTTCATGTTAAACCTGATTATGCAGTTTGCAACAATTCCCAGTATGCACTTACGCTTACTTTCACTTCCACTAATGGTAATTGTGGAGGAAGCGCGAACGCAACTATTACAACTACAGCAATACACAGGGGAAACCTTGTAGTAACAAAAGAAGTAAGTCCAACTGAAGCAAAAGTTGGTGATACGGTTACCTGGACAATCCACATAAAAAATACAGGACAAGACCCAATTGACAATGTTCATGTAACAGATACCTTAGGGAGTGGAATTTCAAATCCTTCAAATTTTGTTTATAATCCTCAACCAGCAGGCTCTTTCCCAAATTGGGTATATAATGAAATTCCTGCAGGAAGCGACTACACAATTTCGTTCCAAACACAGGTTTCTAACTGTTCTAATGCCCACAACGAAATTGATGCCTGGTGGGGAATTGATGAAAACAATAAATGTCAAACGCAGCATGTTATTCAATCAGTAAAAATTATTCCAACCACACCTGATATCCAGATTACAGTTCCAAATATTTCTGTTCCCTATTGTGGATCAACAGATGTAACTATTCCAATAAAAAATAATGGTGATGGAGTTGCAAAAGGTTTTAAATTAAAAATAGATAAGATACCTTCTGGCTACCAGATTTCAAATATTGGTGTAAATTGGAGTTATGATTCAAATACAGGCGAATTTACTTATCTTGGAGGATCTCCTCAAGGCGCAATTGCTCCAAATGAAACAGTAAATTTAACCTTCACCATTTCAATGCCGCAAGGTGCATGTAATCTCCCATCATCAACTCTAAAGTATTTTGCAGAATATTATGATCCCTGTGGTAATTTATTTATAAATCCATCTCAACTTGGTTCAATTTCTGTTACAGGCAATGGTGCCTACTTTACAATAACTAAGAGTGGACCAGACCCTGTTGATATAGGAGAAACAAATAAGACATATACTATATCAGTTACTTATCATAAGGGAAATTGCTCAAACGATACCGCTACTGTTGATATAGTGGATACATTACCAACCCCATTTATCCCTCAATCCTCTTCAAATGGAGGAGTTATTAACGGTCAAGAGGTGAAGTGGGATAACATTACCTTACAAGATGGAGTTACTCAAAACTTTACAATTACTTTTAATGTAACAACAGACCCTTGTTATGCAGGTGCAGAATATACTAACACAGTTAAGCTTACTGGTCCAAATGGAGAAACGTTAACTGACTGTTGTGGATGCCCAATTCAAAATCCTTCTGCAAGTTTTAGCACATATGTAAATGACCCCTCAAATGCTATTACGGACTCATCAAAAACTGCAAACCCTTTGTCAATAGAAGTCGATTGTTCAACTGATACAGGTTCCTATACAAATCCATCAGGCAATTCTGACTCACATAATGATAGAAGATACACTGTTGAATACGATTTTAATACTGGAACAAATGCACCATCAAGTTGGAGTGGGATAATTTTTGAAGACCAATTGAATAATAACCAATACACAAGTTCATCTATTGCGAACATCGAAATTCAGGTTGAATGTGGAAGCGGATTTCAAACGGTAACAGGATGGAGCGTTATATCATATCAACCAACACTCAAGATTGATTTAAGCGGACTTCAAACTTGTGCACCTAATACAGGTGCTAAATTAAAAATTTCATTTACTGCAAGAGCAACACAAACTAATGACTCAAACAATTCATCCGTTGATTACGATTACATTGATTGGTCAACACTTGAGATACCAGGATTTCCAAGAGGATGTTCTAATGACCCAAGATATTATGAAGGAGTTAGAGTAACAGATTACAGAGCAAATTTAACTCTTTCAACAAGTTTACCTCAAGCTGTTGAAAAATGTGCAACTTACAACCTGACCATTAATTTTACAAGGGAAAATGCGAATGTTGACCATGCAGATTTAACTTTAACTCTTAACGGATTTACATATGTTTCAGGCTCAACTACATATAGTAACGGTGGAAATTGGTGCTCTGGAACAAAAGGAGAGCCTACTGTTAATGGGAACACTCTAACCTGGTCATCAGATCAGATAAACGAAATATCTTCAAATGGTGCAATAACAATTCAAATTAAAAAGGATTGCTCAGATAATGCTTCTTTAACGGTTTCATTCAAATTACCTTGATAACTGTGGAAAGTATCACTCAGCAAGTAACTCAGCCTCTTCTACGCTTGTAAAACAAGCGGTTCTTTATACTAAAGTTACTCCACAAATTAATTTTGCATATGCGCACACAGTTGATTGGAAAGTTTATGTATCAAATGGTGGGGATGGGACTGCAAGGGGAATTATTTTAACAACAACTCTTGGAAGCGGTTTGGAATTTAATAGCGATGGCGCCTATATAAAAATTGGAAGCACAACATACAACTATGGAGACTCAGCAATAACCTGGCCTTTAGATGGCTCAACTGGAACATTAACCTGGAATTTAGGAAATCTCACTATCGACCCTTCAACGAAAATTGAGATATATTTTAAAACAGATGTTAATAGTTGTGATGAAAATAATTTAACAGTTCAAGCATATTCAAGTTGGTGTAACTGCCAAACATCAAACACAGATACAGGTAGAGTAAGCCTTCCTACTTCCTATGCGCTTGTAACTATCACCAGTGCAAATGTTTATCTTTGTGGAAATGGAACCGTTGAAGTTTCAATTAAGAATCCAGGCGTAACTCATATATACAATGTCGTTTCTCACACTTACCTTCCAAAATACATAAGGTACAAAGCAAATTCTGCACAATACTCTTATAATGGTGGAACATATCAAAGTGCAGGGAATCCAACAGAAACACAAATTACATCAGGCGATTATGCGGGTGGTTGGGAACTTGTCTTCAACTCTTCTAATATAACAAACTTTGGAGATCTTGCACCAAACGATGAAATAAAAATTAAGTTTGAAGTTGAGACTGACACAAACTATCAATATCCTTCTTGTAATTTCTTTAAAGGCACGTTCAAAAAGATAAAATCATTTGCAAATTTTGCAAAATTATGCGATGTTAACAATATAAGCGAAACTTCAAACATCTATGAAAGAGATTTTACAACATTTGCACCAAATCTTTCAATGATAAAAAATGTAGTTGAAATTGATGGACACTCTGTTTCCCCGACTCCATGGGTCCCAAGAGAACTTGGAAAAAGTGTAGTTTTTGAAATAAACATCACAAACAATGGAAGCCTTTCAACTGTAAGGACGAACTTTGGCGATGTCTTTAAAGCACCACTTAGACATCCTCTTATTGTTAATTCTGCTCAATATTCTTACGATGGTTTAACTTATCAAAATAATCCATGGGATGTATATTATGGAGGAGAACCTAATAATAATTCTGTTTATATATGGAATAATATCGAAAGTGATTTAGGTCATGGCATTGAGCCTGGGAAAACGCTTACACTAAAGATTACAGCAACAATTGATTCGAGTTGCACAACATATAATGCTCATGAAATTTCTGAGGTATGGACAGGATGCTCTGATTTAACAGATATGACCGTTAGTAACCTATTGCAATGGAACGATACATCAATATGGAATAGTTGGAATGGTAGTTTAACTTCCGACTGTCCAATATATCAAGCAAAATATGCAAGAGTTGCTTCTCATATTGATTCATGGGCAACAACTTACTTAAATAATATTCCCGATAGAATTCACGCATGTGATCAGAATGTGCAATTTGAAATTGGGTTTAAGAATGGCGAAGTTTATGAAGGCGCAACAACAATCTATGGACCTATAACCATATATGATATTCTTCCAAGAGGTGCAACATATGTTTCAGGTTCTACTGAATTCTTACTTCCTGAAAGTGGAACTTGGGTTCCAGGGAACGACCCGGATATCACTAACATAAACTGGACAACATCTAACAATCATAACTGGAATGGGACATTCACCAAACTTAAATGGAATTCAACTAACAATTCAACTCTTGGCTTGGTAAATATTCAACCAACACAGGAAATCCATGTGAGATTCAAGGTGAACTTTAACTGCTCAGTTCAAGATAGAGATATAAA
>JAEMQG010000070.1 GCA_022758935.1 Candidatus Nitrosopumilus sp.
ATCAATCGTCTTACAATTACCATAATAGAGATATTCAGCGTCAGCAGGTGGAGTAAATTTTATCGAATCTTTATCAGCGCCAGCAAATGTAATACCTGGAATTTCACATGTTTCAGTATAAGAAATTACAAGTGAGAATAAAAAATTTCCAGGCTTGATTGTATGAATAAAATCTTGAGCTTTGCTTACATTACCAAAAAATTCAAAATTTTCCAGATATGTCATTATCCCATCATATCAACAAATTCTTGTTCTGTTCGCTTTTGCATGACAGGATTGGTTATTTTTTCCTGTCCAATTGTAGATGATGAAGAATGTCCATAATTATGACCGGGGTAAATAACTAGATCATTATTCAAAGAATAAATAATATCAAAAAGACTATGATAGAGATCCTTTGCACTTCCTCCGGGAAGATCTGTACGCCCACAGTTTCCTACAAAAAGAGTATCTCCAGAGAAAAACAAACCATCGCCAATCAAGCATATACTGTCTTTGGAATGACCAGGAGTATGCAAAACAGTTAATTTTGAATCTCCAAATTCAATTATATCACCATCCTTAACTGCAATATCGTGTTTTAATTCAGATTCCTCATGTTGAATTATTTTTGCATTAGTTAATTCATTCATTCCTTCATTTCCCAAAGTATGATCAAAATGATGGTGGGTATTAACGATGTACTTTATTTTCAAATTATTTCGTTTAATGATTTTCTCAATTTGATCAAGATCCCAAGAAGGATCAATTATTATTCCTTCATTTGTATTTTCGTCTTCTACCACATAGGTAAAATTCTGCATGTTTCCAACTTGAATTTGATGAATCTTCATAGTATACCTTCTTCAGCTTCTGGAGGAATTCCTATTTTTTCAACATAGATTTCGCCACATACATCTTTTCTTTTTGGCATTCCTCTCTTCATTTTATGAAATGTAACTGTCATGTTACTTTGTACAAAGATATTTGCAGTTTCTCCGTTATCAGGATTAACACCAGAAGGTACATCAACTGAGATTTTGAAACAGTTTGAATCATTAATGTACTTTATTGCACTTGCATAGGGTTCCCTTATCTCTCTTGAAATTCCAGTTCCAAGTATTCCATCCACAATTATGTCAGGATTCAAATTAGTGATTTTATTCATATCAGAGATCAATTGAACAGATGGCATTTTTTCAAGTAACGCCCAATTCCATTGACTTTCTTCATTTTTTATTCTATCAGGAGTTCCAAGTAAAACTACCGTAACTTTTGAGCCATAACCTGCAAGATGTCGAGCCATAACCAATCCATCACCACCATTATTTCCTAATCCGGCAAAAACTAAAATATTCTTTGATTCAATATTATCAAATTTTTCGGCTAATCTTTTAACTGCTATAGCACCAGCATTTTCCATCATAAATTTTTTTAAAAATCCCATACGATGTCCTTTATTTTCAATTTGCATCATTTGATCTACAGATATTTCCATAAATGAAAGAAAGTAGAAGTAAAATAAGAGCTTTGGCAAACGACTTTATCCTGGTTTTTGTTCATAAACAAATAATGACATTGAAAAATGTAAAGATGTCTTTGAACAAGATTGAAAAAACATTATCAAATGTCCAAGATTCCAGAGAATTTTTGCTGAAAAATACTAGAGAAATAATAATTCTTTGCAGCAGATCCATTATATCAACACATAAAGGAGATATGAAATCGGCAAAAAATAATCTAAAACAAGCAGATGCATTACTAAAAAAATACAAGAAAAAAGTTACTTCGGATCTTCGAAGATATATGATTACTCCAGAGCAAGAATTTGTCGAGGCAGCATCTCTAATTGCCATTGTTGAAAAAAGAGAAATCCCTTCAGAAACAGAATTGGGTGTGATGCCAGAATCATATGTTTTAGGATTAATGGACTGTGTAGGAGAGCTAAAACGAATGGTTTTTGATAAAATCAGAGTTGGGGATATTGATAATGCCTCAAAGATTTTTGAAATAATGGAAAACTTGTATCTTCATTTGTATCCATTTTCAATATATGATAAAGTAGTAAAAGAAGCTAGAAGGAAAATAGATGTAGATCGTATCTTAGTTGATGATGTTAGAAGTGCAATCACCGAAGAGAAACGACGTTCAGAATTAATCAAAGCATTAAACAAACTGCAAAAATAGAGTTTTTGCAAAATAAAATTTAGTGCGGGTGATGGGATTTGAACCCATGAACTCCTAAGAGACTAACCCCTCAAGCTAGCGCCTTTGGCCAGGCTGGGCGACACCCGCAATAAAAATTTCTTGTATGGTTTTTATAATCCTTGATTACTTTTTTCTTTATATGCTAATTCCTGTAAGGTGTTTTACTTGTGGAAATTTAGTTGCCGATAGATTCGAAGATTATCAAAATAAAATAAGGACTGGGGAAGATCCAGCAAAAGTATTAGATGCTTTAGGAATCAAGAGATATTGTTGCAGAAGAATGTTATTAACTACTGTTGAAACCATTCAGCAGGTTATTCCATTTTATGAAGCAATACAGAAAAGACACCAAGAAGTCCAATCTGAGCTAGAGTAATTTGTCAAAAATAACCTCAATTGAAGGACGTATCCTTTACAACAGTCGAGGAAGTAAAACCATTGAAATAGACATTAAATCAGATAGTAAATTTCTCGGAAGAGTTTGTTCACCTTCTGGAGCTAGTGTTGGAAAATATGAAGCAGTTAGTTTTCCAAATGAAAAACCAGAAGAAAGTTTGAGAGTGTTAAATGAAAATTCTAAAAAATTTGTGGGGTTGGAAGCATCAGATCTTAAAACGATACATGAAACGTTAAGAAGTATTGATCAATCATCAAATTATTCAAAAATAGGAGGAGCATTAGCATTTGCAGTAACTATTGCTTCAATGGAATCGGCTGCAAAATCACAAGATAAATCTTTATTTCAAATATTATCCTCTGAATCATCTTTCAGATTTCCATTTCCATTAGGTAACATTTTAGGAGGTGGAGCACATGCAGGGCCAGGAACACCAGATATTCAAGAAATTTTGATTTGTGCAAAAGGTGCAAAAACAATCAGAGAGGCTATTGACACTAATTTGCTGGTTCATAGAGAATTACGCCGTGTTTTAGAAAAAGAGGATTCTAATTTTACTAATGGGAGAGGAGATGAGGGAGGATGGGCCCCAAAATTAAAAAATGACAAAGCATTAGAACTTTCAGCAAAAGCTTGTGAAAATTTAGGATTTACATTAGGAAAGGAAGTCTCTTTAGGAGTAGATTTTGCATCGTCAACTCAGTGGAGTGAAGAAAAACAAAAGTATGTTTATGATAGAGCTGGATTTGTAAATTCTTCAGAGCAACAAATTGAATTTGCTGCAGATATTATTAAAAAATATAAATTAATTTATGCAGAAGATGCAGTACACGAGGAATCTTTTGACGGTATGGCAGAATTAACGGCTAAATTTCCAAATACATTAGTGACAGGAGATGATCTTACTGTGACCAATAAAGACATTCTAACTAAGGCAATTAAATTGAAATCTTGTAATGCTGCAATTCTTAAAGTGAATCAGGCAGGTAGTCTCTATGATGCGTTAGAATTTGCCAAAGTAGCAAATCAAAATAATATCAAATTAATCACATCACATAGATCTGGAGAATCTACGGATTCACATATTTCTCATATAGGATTGGCAACAAAATCAAAAATGCTCAAAGTGGGCATAGTTGGTGGAGAAAGAGTAGCAAAACTAAATGAGCTTATACGTCTATCAGAGCATGATTTAATACGCGGTATGGCAGAGATTTAAAATCGCTATGAGTGAACAAACAGAAATCACAGACATCAAAAAGAAGATCCTGTCAACAGGAATTAGAGTAGGGACACAGGTCAAAACAAAATTCATGGTCCCATTTATCACAAAAGCTAGTCCTGAAGGTCTATACATGCTGGACATAGATATAACTCTAGAAAAAATTAAAACAGCTGCTAAATTCATCAACCGTGTTGGAACCGATAAACTCATCGTCTGTTCTGCTAGACAATATGCAAATACTCCAATTGAGAAGTTTTGTGAAATGTTGGGCTCTAAAAAATTACTAGGCAGATTTATGCCAGGAACCCTTACCAATCCTTCATTGCCATATTACATTGAACCAAGATTGGTTTTAATTTCTGATCCTCAAGTAGATGTACAAGCAATTACAGAGGCAACCAATGCAGGCATTCCTGTAATTGGATTAGCAAATACAGATAACATTACATCAAAACTGGATGTGATTATCCCAGCAAATAACAGAGGAAGAAAGGCTCTTGCTACAGTTTATTGGTTATTGGTTCGCCAAATTCTCATAGAAAGAGGTGAACTCAGAGAAGATGAACCAATGAAATTAGAAATTGATGATTTTGAAACAAAGATAACGGAAGAGGAAATAGAGTAATGCATATTAGAACACCGGCAGTAGCCGGAATGTTCTATTCCAATGAAAAAAAAGAGTTAAAAAAATCAATCAAAGAATGTTTTTTACATAGATTTGGTCCAGGTAGGATTCCTCCATCTAAAGCTAAAAAGAAAATTTTTGGAATTATTTGTCCACATGCAGGGTACATGTATTCAGGCCCAATAGCGTGTCATTCATTTTATGCAATATCATCAGAGATACCAGAATTATTCATAATAGTTGGACCCAATCATTGGGGAATTGGAAGTAGTGTCGCAACAATGAAAGATTGTAAATGGAATACACCGTTAGGAGATGTAGAAGTAGATTCAGAAGCAGCGGAAGAAATTTCGCGTCTATCAGAAATTATCGATATAGATAGTCTGGCCCATACACGAGAACATAGTTTAGAGGTGCAAATACCAATATTACAGGAAGTTTTTTCTAATTTCAAAATATTGCCAATATCATTAATTAATCAAAATAAAGATACAGCTAAAAAAATAGGACATGCGATGGCAAAAATTGCCAAAAAAAAGAATACCATGATTATTGGTTCTTCAGATTTTACTCATTATGAACAAAATGAATTTGCACATGAGCAAGATATGGCTTTAATTGAACCAATATTGAAATTAGACGTAGAGAAATTTTATAATGTTTTAAAAGATAGAGATGTAAGTGCTTGCGGTTATGGTGCAATTGCATCCACCATGATAGCATGTAAAGAATTAGGTGCTACAAAAGGAGAATTGCTCAAATATGCTACAAGCGGCGATATAACTGGAGATATAAATTCCGTTGTTGGTTATGGATCTATAGTGTTCACTTGAAATCAACAGCTTCTGCTCCTGGAAAGATAATTCTTTTTGGTGAGCATTTTGTAGTTTATGGAGTAAGCGCAGTACTTTGTGCAATAAACAAACGAATTACAGTAAGTGCCACTAAGATACAAGGAAATATAATTTCAATTAAATCAAACATAGGAGATTTAATCACCACACCAAATAAACCAATTATAGAGATTAATTCTCCGTTAAAGCCATTTTATTTTATAGCAAATAAAATGATAGAAAAATATAATCAAAACACAGGAATAGAAATTCTAATTCAGTCAGAAATTCCTTTAGGAGTAGGTTTGGGTTCATCCTCTGCTAGTTGTGTTGCAGGTGCAGCAGCAATCTCAAGATTATTTGCTAAAACATCAAAAAAAGAAATCCTCGATTTGGCAATTGAAGCTGAAAAAACTATTTTTCAAAATACGTCGGGAGCAGATTGTACAGTGTGTACATTTGGAGGAATTATGGAATACGATAGAAAGAATGGATTTTCAAAGATAAATTTAGAGCCAAATTTTCATTTGGTTATTGCAAATTCAAAAATTGAGCACTCTACAGAAATTATTGTTTCAAATGTAAAACAATTCAAAGAAAAAAACGAGAATACATTCTCTAATTTATGTAAGGAAGAATCAAATTTGATCAATAATGTGTTAATTCTTTTGAAAAATAATGATTTGACAGGGTTAGGTAAAAACATGATAAAAAATCAAGAATATCTTGAAGCTATAGGCGTATCTAATGAGAAATTACGTTCTATGATTGAATTAGCCCAAAAATTATCATTTGGAGCAAAAATAACTGGCGCAGGAGGAGGGGGATGCATAATTGCATTAACAAATGAGTCAAATGTAGAAAAGGTCATTGAGAGTTTCAAAGAGAAAAATTATGAGTGTTTTTCTGCAAAAATTGACTTCAGAGGATTGGATACTTTTTAATTGACTAAATATTTGGTGACAACATGATTCTAATAAAATTAGGTGGTTCAATTATTACTAACAAAGAAAAACCATTATCTCCAAGGAAAAAAATAATCAAAAATATTGTAAAAAATTTAAAAAAGATTGATGAGTCAATCATAATTGTTCATGGAGGAGGATCTTTTGTACATTATTGGTCTGTGAAATATAATATGCATACAAAACCAATGAATTATAGTGTACGGGGAGTCTCCACTGTCAAAAATTCAATGATCGAATTAAATAAAATTATTTTAGATTTATTTTTAGAAAATAAATTAAATCCATATTGCCTTCCTCCAACAGATTTTATGGCAGGAAATGATCCCATTATAAAGAAAGTAAAGGAAATTCAAAAAATTGCAAATGCAGGATTGATTCCTATTACTTTTGGAGATGCCCTTTGGTACGGTCAGAAAAAAACATACATTTTATCTGGAGATAGAATTATGACGTATCTGTCAAAAATTTTAAAACCAAGATTAAGTATTTTTGTTCTAAATGAAGACGGATTATATTCAGATTTGAAATCAAAAAAATTAATTTATGAAATAAATAAAAAAAATCCAATTATTTCAGAAAATAAAATGGACGTTACAGGAGGAATGACTAGGAAGGTTGAAGAGGCATCAAAAATTTCAAAGATGGGTATAGATGTATTTTTTGTAAATGGTAACAAACCTGAAAGAATTGTAAAAGCGGTTAAAAATAGGAAATTTGAAGGGACATTGTTTAGAGGAAAGAAAAATGCCTGAAGAATATCTTATTTTAGTTGATGGAAATGACAATCCAATTGGTTCAGAAGAGAAAGTAAAGTGTCACCTACCAAATGGAATACTGCATAGAGCATTTACAGCACTATTATTTGATAAAAATGGAAGATTAGTTTTAACCAGAAGAGCTTCAGAGAAGATGCTATGGCCAGGAGTATGGGATGGAACAGTAGCTAGCCACCCAAGAAAGTCTGAAACATACGTCACATCAGCAGAGAGAAGAATGCCAGAAGAGTTAGGCATTTCATGTAGATTAGATTATTTATTCAAATTCGAGTATCACGTACCATACAAAGATGTAGGTTCAGAAAATGAAATTTGTGGGACGATGATTGGAATAATCGATGATTCAACTAAACTTAGCCTGATCAAAGATGAGATAGATGAGATCAAATGGATTTCAGCTCATGAATTACTTTCAGAATTGAAAAACAATCCAAAAATATATTGTCCCTGGATGTTAATTGCGTTAGAATTATTGAACAAATCAGAAAAAACAATGATGAAAAAATACCAATTTGTATTGTCTTCATGGATTGATTCGAATTTACAAAAAGAATTACAGGAAGCAATTAGAACTCATTTACCAGATAATAAATGGAGATTAGTAAAATGAAAAAAACAAAATCAATTGAAAAAAATGCGGTTATTGTTAATAAATATCTAAATTCAAAACTACACGGAACACCAAAGACGCTTTATGATGCTGCATCTCATTTGATAATCCATGGTGGAAAAAGACTCAGACCATATATGGTAATTAATAGTTGTAAGATTTTGGGAGGCAATATCGCAGTTGCAATACCAGCCGCTAGTGCGGTAGAAATGATACACAATTTTACCTTAGTTCATGATGACATTATGGATAACGATGAGACGCGTCACGGCGTACCAACTGTTCATAAAAAATTTGGAATGCCCATTGCAATACTAGCTGGTGACGTGCTGTTTTCAAAGGCATATCAGATAATTTCAAATTCAAAATTATCTAGTGATGCAACGATACAACTGGTTTCCAGATTAGCAAGAGCATGCGTAGATGTATGTGAAGGACAATTACTGGATGTAAAAATGGCAGAGGAGAAAAGAATTCCATCACAAGCAGAATACATTGCAATGATTGGAAAAAAGACCGCAGCATTATTTGATGTATCATGTTCGATGGGAGCAATTTGTGCAACAAGTAATCCAGAGGATATTTCAAATTTATCTAGATTTGGAAGAAATTTGGGAATTGCATTTCAAATTACAGATGATCTTATTGGGGTTATGGGTGATCCAAAAATTACAAAGAAACCGGTAGGAAATGATCTTAGAGAAGGAAAAAAATCACTTCCAATTCTATTAGCAATAAAATCAGCAAAAGGAGAAGACAAAAAAGTAATTCTAAAGACGTTTGGCAATCCAAAAGCAACTAAAAATGATCTCAGCGATGCAGTAGACGTGATCCGTTCACTTGGAATAGAGGAAAATGTAAGGAATCAGGCGTTAAAATACGCGGAGACAGCCAAGAAATCACTTTCAAAATATTCTGGTTCTGCTAAAACAGAATTAATAGATCTCTTGGATTTTGTTGTAAAAAGGAGTCTATAATTTGAATGAAGAAGTAAGGAAGGAAATTAGAAAAATTGCACTGCAAAATGCATTTGAACACGAGGGAAAGACTCAAGATAAAATCGTACTAGTAAAAATTCTTAGTACAAAACCAGAATTTCGAACAAAAGTAAAAGAAATTGGTGAAGTCATTACAGAGATTGTTAATCAAGTTAATCAAATTTCATTCGATGGGCAAAGAAAAGAGATAGAAGAAAATTTTCCTGAAATTTTAATTCCAAAAGAAAAAATTGAGGAAAGAGAGGGATTACCGCCATTAGAAGGAGCTCAGCAAGGAAAAGTTGTAACAAGATTTCCACCAGAGCCTAATGGGTATCCACATATCGGACATGCTAAAGCAGCTATCATTAATGCCGAATATGCAAAGATGTATGATGGCAAATTCATTCTAAGAATGGATGATACGAATCCAGAAGCTGAAAGAATGGAATATCACGCTGCAATTAAAGTTGGATTAGATTGGCTAGGGATCAAATTTGATGTTATAAAAAATACTTCAGACGATATGGAGTTATTCTATAAAAAAGGAATTGAATTAATTAATTCTGGAAAAGCATATGTCTGCACCTGTAAGAGAGACAACATTAGTAATAATAGGAGAGAGCGAAAAGTATGCAAGTGTAGCTTAGGAGACATCAAACATAATATTCAGGGTTGGGAGAAAATGTTTGAAAAATTTAAACCTGGAGATGCAATTCTAAGATTTCGTGGAGACATGAAGGCAGACAATGCAGTAATGCGAGATCCAGTGCTATTTAGAATAATTGATGAGAAACACTACACACTCGGAAACAAATATCGAGTATGGCCAAGTTATGATTTTGCAGTAGCAATCGAAGATAGTAATGACGGGATCACTCATGCATTTCGTTCAAAGGAATTTGAATTGCGAAAAGAGCTGATCGATGCAATCTTAGATGCACTTGGTATGCGAAAACCACATCAAGGTTTCTTTTCTAGACTTGAATTCAAAGGAATGCCAGTTTCAAAAAGAATTCTAAAGCCATTGATAGAAGAAGGAAAAGTATCATGGTATGATGATCCAAGATTGCCGACATTGGAATCCCTTAGGAGAAGAGGAATAAAACCAGAAGCAATAAGAAAATTCATCTTATCTTTAGGATTAACCAAAGCGAATACACTAGCACCATTTGATGCACTTGAATCATTTAATAGAAAATTTGTTGATGCAAATAGCATCAGATTGTATATGGTAAGTAAACCTATAAAACTTAGAATTAAAAATTTACCATTTTCATTTGTAGAAATTCCAAATCATCCAATAAAAGACATGGGTAAAAGAAAAATTGATTTAGACGAGAATTTCTATATTTCAGGAGAAGATGCAAAAAATATCAAAGAAGGTACTTCAATTAGATTACTAGCATTAGGAAACATCATGATATCAAAAATGAATGGGGAATTGGAAGGAGAATTTGTAAAAAACGACAGTACTGTAGATATACAAAAAATTCAATGGGTTCCACAAAAAAATGCTCATGTGATTAAGATTCTTATTCCAAAACAATTGTTCATCGATGAAAAGTTTAATGAAGATAGTTTAGAGGAGTTGGTAGCATATACTGAACCTCATTATTTACAATTAAAAGAGGGGGAAGAAATTCAATTTGTCAGATTTGGATATTGTAGAAAAGATTCCCAGAATCAAGCAATTTTTTCACACAAGTAAATGAGAGAATTATGAAGATAGCACGATTATTACATGAGAATGGTGAGACGTACGGCTTTGTAAAGAATGGTAAAGTTGCAACAAAGGAGGAAATAACTTATCAGACAGGAGTTCCAATTCCACAGAGCATAAAAGATTTTCTCTTTGATGGATGGTATGATGAAATCAAGGATCAGTCAGATAGTTTGCCGTATGAAGAAAGTATTTCTAAATTTAAATTATTAAGTCCAATTCCAAATCCAAGTAAGATTATTTGTTTAGCGTTTAATTATGTGGATCATGCTAAAGAACAAAATTTGTTACCTCCAGAGGAACCTGCCATAGTTCTAAAACCTAGAACTACACTAAATGGAACAGAATCAGATATAGTATGTCCAAATTTTGTAACTCAGTTGGATTATGAAGTAGAATTAGCCTTGATAGTAGGTAAAAATTGTAAAAATATAAGCGAGGAAGATGCAAAGGGAGTAATTTTTGGATACATGATTTTAAATGATGTTTCAGCTAGAGATATCCAATTCAAAGATAAACAATTTACCAGAGGAAAAAGTTTCGATACGTTTGCACCTTCTGGACCATGGATCACTACATCAGATGAAGTAAAAAATCCACAGAATCTAAGACTTACGACCAAGATCAATGGGCAGATAAGACAAGACTCTTCTACAAATAACATGTTTATAAAAATACCAGAAATAGTTTCTAGCTTAAGTAAAGTAATGACTCTTGAAAAGGGAGACATAATTTCAACTGGAACTCCGGCTGGAGTTATGTTGAACAAACCAAATGCCATATTTCTCAGAAATGATGATAAAATAGAAATGGAGATTGAAGGTTTAGGAGTTTTAAGAAATACAGTTAAATTTGTTAGTGAGAATTAGCATAATAATTTCTTCATTAAATTAAAGGTAATTTTATATTCCAAATTATTTATTAAAGATAATGTTTCCTTAGTTAAAATCTGTATTTTTTTATAATTTTTTTGGGCTCCATAATTTTGTATGTATGAAATAAGTTCCAAAGTATTATTTTGAGAACCTGAAAATAGAGTAACAATCAAGGTGTTATCAAAATGTTGTGAGTCAGTTAAAATTGCAATTGAAATATCACCAAATTTATCTGAAAAAATGATTCTATTTTGTGTAGACAATGAAAACAATGCTGTATTATCTAAGACTAGCCATCTCCATGATTCTACATAATGCGAAATTTCTGGATAGTTTGAGAGATCACCAAATTTGATTTTATGATTGCGGGTAATTCCAGGTAAAAGTGAATAGAAGTTCCAAGTTTGAAATATTTGATAATTGAGATTTTTTGCCATTAAGAGAGAAGATGTGTTTTCAGTATCAATAAGCATTAATGAAAATGACATTTGTTTTTCTCTAGCGAGCGATTCTACATGCTTGACTAACTCTGAGGCCAAACCTTGCCTGCGAAAATTTGAGTCAATTCTGATTCCTTCTATCCATACTTGATTTTTAGAGAAAAATGCGTGACACATGCCAACAGGGTATGATTTTTCAATAACAAGTAAATTTCCTTCTGCTAACCAATAATCCCAAACATCTTGAATATAATCACCCCATGAAAAAGTATTTTTACAAAAATTCAATACAGAGATTTTATCAGATTGTATTGCATTTCGAATCAATTTTTGCTCCATATACGAAAAAATATTAAGAATGATAGACTAAAAACCATAATGGGCAAAATAATAGTGGGAAAAACCACAGATATACAACCAGGGAAAATGATCAAAGTTTCCGTCGATGGTAAAGAGATCATGGTTGCAAATATCAATGGTGACTATTGTGCCCTGGATGATTCTTGTACTCATTCAGGTGCAAGTCTTTCAGAAGGGAAATTGGATGGGTGTAAAGTGATTTGTGGATGGCATGCAGCTGAATTTGATTGTAAAACAGGCAAACTGATTAAATTTCCAGCTAAAATTAGAGATATATCATCATACAATGTCGTTGTAGAATCAGACAATGTGTTTTTAGAGATGTGACTATATAATACGAATTCTCATCATATGGTATTAAAAATGGCTGACAATAAACAAAACAAAGAATCAATGAGAGAGGCAATAGAGACGCTGAATCAAATTGCTACAAATCATTCAACACCAAAAACAATCAAAAAATCCATCAGTGATTTGATTGTTGAATTAAATAACGAGGTGTATTCTCTATCAGTCAGAGCTGCCAATACAATCAGTTTGTTAGATGATGTAACACAGGATCCCAATATGCCTTCGTATGTAAGGACACAGTTATGGCAGGCAGTCTCAAAGCTTGAAAGCATAAGAGAATAAATTCCATATTGTTTTAATTCCAATATTGAAAATAGAAGAGTATCTAAAATCACTACCAGAAAACATAGTTAGTGGAGAAGATGTCCAATTGCCAGAAAAGTCATTTAGAGAGATTTTTAATTTTTTAAATTTAGGGGAAGATGATATTTTTTATCATCTTGGATGTGGGGACGGAAAAGGGATTGAATTAGCTTT
Source organism: Candidatus Nitrosopumilus sp. (assembly GCA_022758935.1). Lineage (GTDB taxonomy): Archaea > Thermoproteota > Nitrososphaeria > Nitrososphaerales > Nitrosopumilaceae > Nitrosarchaeum. Next base: position 12,825 of record JAEMQG010000070.1, read on the forward strand.
AAGAGAGTACAATGTAAAAAAGGCCGTCGGGATTGATAGTAATGCAGATAAAATCAAACAAGCAAAAAAAAGTCTAAGTCAAAATAACCTCTCAGCTGAATTAATTTGTGAGGACATACAAAATTCAAATATTTCTGATGCCACAGTAATTTTGTTCTGGTTTACTAATCAAGAGATCATCAATAATATGATGACTAAATTTGAAAAACTTCAACCAGATACAAAAATAATCACTATTTGGGGTCCATTACCGGATTGTCTTCCTCAAAAAGTAGAATTCCCTTACATAATCAATCAAATTCCTTTCAAAAAGGCAAATAGTTTGCAAGAACAAGTATTAGCTGTTTTTGGGGTGAAATGCATAGATTTTGTAACTGCATGGGAATTTGCAGAAAGATACACAAAAGCAATATCCAGTAAAATTGAAAATGATAGATTCTTGACAATTATTCAGACGTTGGTAATTTGGATTAATGCAAGAAATCTAGGAGTCTCCTGTGGAGAAAAAATCCCTGAGTCAATTAAGACGTATATCAATATAATGAAAACGCATTTTAATATCGATTTTGAGCATCTTTTAAAATAATTTGTGTGTAACCCTTTTATTTTATGATAATCAATTTTAATCGTGCTTGGTAGAATAAACATCAATGTTTCTGCAATAGATTATGATAATACAAGTAAGGCATTAGAACATCAGTTGATGCTTTTAGAGGAGATGGTTCATGGCAAAGAGGATTTTGTCATGACAGATTCGGAATTTGCGTTTGGATGGCATTTCTTTGTTGTCAGTGTAAACAAATCATTGGTAGAAAAATTAGTCGATCAGATGGGTTTGGATTTTGATAGATTGAAAGGAAAGGGCATGGAAAAGAAATTTCTCACATGGCTTTCATCAAAGTTAGAGGGCAAAACCTCTAGATTCAAACTGGCTATCAAAGAAGAGATGGAATCAAGCAAATACGGTATTTTTTAAAACCATTATGGGCCCTCGAGGGTAATCGAAACCCTGTCCGGGGATCCACAGTCCCCTATACTAGCCACTGTACTACGAGGGCCACAAGAATAAAAAATTGTTTGTCCTGTAATAATCTTTGATTTAATTCAGTGAATATTAGCCTCTAGATTTATTATTAACTAGTGTTAATTTTAGTTATGAGACTATGGTGGATAGCTATGGCAATAGCAATTGGACTCACTTGGGTTGGCGCTAATTACCTGATTCCATGGAAGTAATCTGAAATTCAGAGACACTAGATTTGTAATTAAAGTAATTTATGTGTAAATTTAGCGAACGCTTTAAATTTGCTATATTAGGTTACCAGTCAACTTGAGGAAAGGATTCATCACTAGTCGTCTACATGTAGGAAAAAAATCCATAGAAACACCCATTGAAAAAAAGATAGAGACTTTTCAAGGTAAGGAATTTTTATGGATTGATTTACAAAGTCCAGATAGAAGTGATATTGAAAAATTAGCCGAACAATATCATTTCAATGCATTAAACATTGAAGACTGTATGACTAAATTTGAGCTTCAGAAATTAGATAGTTATGATGACCATTTCTTTGTAATATTACATTTTCCGCCACTTGTTCAACAGGTTAAAATTTCAAAAAATAGTCAGCTCTCCATATTTGTAGGGAAAGATTTTCTAGTAACTGTTCATCAAGGAGACTTGAAACCATTAGTGGATTTAGTAAATATTTGTAAAAATGATTCTGATCAACATAGAAAAGAAAGGTTACTTGGAAAATCATCTGGATTTTTGCTTCATGAAATAATAGATATTCTGGTAGATGATCTCATGCACATATCAAGAAGGGTAATTGCTAATTTAGATGATTTAGAAGTTGGAGTGTTTGA
>JAEMQG010000159.1 GCA_022758935.1 Candidatus Nitrosopumilus sp.
CCCACATCTCAAAGATCCACGTAGTGGAAAACCATTAATGGACAGAACCGTATTGGTTGCAAATACAAGTAATATGCCTGTAGCTGCTAGAGAAGCAAGTATCTACACAGGTGTAACAATTGCTGAATATTATAGAGATATGGGTAAAGATGTTGTACTTGTAGCAGATTCTACTAGCAGATGGGCAGAGTCACTTAGAGAAATGAGTGGAAGATTAGAAGAGATGCCAGCTGAAGAAGGTTATCCATCATATCTTGCATCAAGATTAGCAGAATTTTACGAAAGAGCAGGTCGTGTTAGAGCTATAGGAAGTCCTGATCGTGATGGCTCAGTTACTCTGGTCGGTGCTGTTTCACCATCAGGAGGAGACTTTACTGAACCAGTAACAACACATACAATGAGATTTATCAAAACGTTCTGGGCTTTGGATGCAAAACTTGCTTACTCTAGACACTATCCTTCAATTAATTGGATGAATAGCTATTCTGGTTACCTTGGTGATATTGCAAAATGGTGGGGTGAAAATATCAGTGAAGATTGGCTATCTCTTAGAAGTGAAGCTTATGGTGTTTTACAAAGAGAAGATACACTAAAAGAAATTGTTAGACTCTTAGGTCCAGAAGCATTACCTGATGAAGAAAAACTAATTCTTGAAGTGGCAAGAATGATAAAGATTGGTTTATTGCAACAAAATTCATTTGATGATGTCGATACTTATTGCAGTCCACAAAAGCAATACAAATTACTTAAACTACTAGTTGAATTTTATAGAAGAGGACAACATGCCCTAAAAGAAGGTGCATCATTAGCTGATATTCGTGCCATGCCTATAGTTACTTTATTACTCAAAGCAAGGATGGATATCAAAGATGATGAAATACCAAAACTCGATAAATTAGATACTGATATGAAAGAACAATTCAAAGCTATTACAGGAGTGAAAGTTACAAATTGACATCTCAAGGCGGAGTTCAATATAGTAAAATTGCAGAAATCAAAGGCCCATTAGTAGTAGTAGATGATGTTGAAAATGCAGCATTTGATGAACTTGTAGAAATTGAAACTAGTGAAGGAGAAAGAAGATTAGGTAAAGTTCTCGAAGTTGGAAACGGTAAAGCAATAGTTCAGGTCTTTGAGGGAACATCTGGATTATCTATTTCTGGCACAACTGCAAAATTTGTCGGTAAACTCATGGAAATGCCAGTATCAAAAGAAGTACTTGGAAGAGTTTTTGATGGATTAGGTAGACCAAAGGATGGACTACCAGATCCAATTGCAGATAAATTTATTGATATCAATGGAGAACCAATGAATCCAGAACAACGTGAATACCCAAAAGACTTCATCCAAACAGGTGTCTCTGTTATTGATGGAATGATTACTCTGGTACGAGGACAAAAACTACCGATATTTTCTGGCTCAGGTATGTCACACAACATTCTTGCAGCACAAATTGCAAGACAAGCAAGTGTTGTTGGTACGCAGGATGATTTTGCAGTTGTATTTGCAGCAATTGGTGTGCAATATAGTGAAGCAGAATATTTCCGAAGGAGTCTCGAAGAATCAGGCGCATTAAAGAGAAGTGTTCTATTTCTAAACACGGCAGATGATCCTGCAATTGAAAGAATAATCACTCCACGTGTAGCATTAACTGTTGCAGAATATTTGGCATTTGATCTTGGGATGCACGTTCTTGTTATACTAACTGATATGACAAATTATGCAGAAGCACTAAGAGAAATTAGTGCAGCAAGAGAAGAAGTTCCAGGAAGAAAAGGTTATCCAGGATATCTTTACACTGATCTTTCAACAATCTATGAAAGAGCAGGAAAATTAAATGGAAGGAAAGGTAGTGTTACCCAAGTTCCAATCTTATCAATGCCATCTGATGATATTACTCATCCAATTCCTGATCTTACTGGTTATATCACAGAAGGACAAGTTGTGCTTGGAAGAGATTTATTCAGACAAGGTGTTTATCCCCCAATCAATATTTTGATGAGTCTTAGCAGATTAATGAAAGATGGAATTGGCGAAGGAAGTACAAGAGCAGATCACAGCGAAGTTTCTAATCAGGTTTATGACGCATACTCTAGAGCTCAAGAAGTTAGAGCATTAGCTGGAATTGTAGGTAAAGCCGGATTGACAGAAATTGATTTAAAATACATGGATGTTGGTGATGTTTTTGAAAAGGAATTCCTTACACAAGCAACTGATGAAAATAGAACCATAGAAGAAACTCTTAACCTCTTATGGAAAATTGTTTCAAAACTTCCAAAGAATGAGATTACCAAGATTAAAGATAAATACATAGATCAATATTATCAGGGAAAATAACAGAATGTCATTTGGACAGAATGTAGCTGCAACAAAAATTGAACTTCTAAAATACAAAAAATCTAGTCAAGTTGCAACAATGGTTCAGAAAATTTTAGATGACAAACGCAAAGTTCTTTTAAAAAACATCGAAGAAATGATTGATGAAGCCTCTAAAGCAAGAGGTGGAATTTGGGATCCATTACAAGATATTTACAAATCAGTCAATGAAGCATATCTCGCATTAGGAACTAATACTGTTGATTCTGTTGCTGAATCTACGCCACCAGTAATGCAAGTTGATGTCCATATACGAAGAGTTGTAGATGTTAAAATTCCAACACTCACAGTTACGGAAAAAGATACAAAATCAATGCCTTATGGTTTTGCTGATACCAACTCATCAATAGATAGGGCAGCAAAACAAATCAAAGAATTACTTCCAAAAATCTGCAAGGCAGCAGAATACGAAAATTCTATTTTTAGCCTTGCAAAAGCACTTGAAAAAACACAAAAATTACTTAACGCACTAGAAAATGTCATTATCCCACAATATCAACAAAAAATACGATTTATTCTTTCCACTCTTGAAGAAAGGGAAAGAGAGGAATTCGCAAAGTTAAAAAAAGTGAAAGCTAAGATGGAAAGTAGGAAATAATGGCAAAAGACGAAATTAAAAAATTAGTTGAAAATTCAAAGAAGATTCTAGAACAGGATCATGTAAATTTTACAAAATCAATTAAAGATGATCTTAAATCTTTCAAAAAGAAAACACTAGATCAAATTTAATATTAAAATTTCATCATGATTTAAATATGGACCTAAAGGAGCGATTTCATAAATGAAAACTATAGTCTTGCTACTTTTGGCAATAATTGCAATATCTACAACTGGCTTTTCTGGACTTGCTTATGCTCAGGAAGGATCAACAGCTGGTAGTGCAGACTCTATGAAACTTCTAGGTGCAGGGTTAGCTTTTGGTTTAGCCGCAGCTGGAGCAGGTATAGGTCTAGGTCAAGTTGGTGCAGCAGGTCTTGCAGTAATTAGTGAGAATCCGGCATTACAGTCAAAGGTATTCATCTTCGTTGGCATGGTAGAATCAATTGCTATCTACGGTATAGTTATGATGTTTATCATCCTAGGTCAATAAGACCCAAAGATACATTTTTTCAAATTTTTAATTTAATTATATTTTAATTTGTTAACATCTAATACTCTTGCACAATATCTGCACTTGAGAACTCTTCTTTCCTTATCAATTACATCCATTACTGATTCAATATGTTCAGTACTATTAGTAATACAATCAGGATTTGAACAACGAAAAATCCTGTCTATCTCATTTGGAAGTGCAACTCTTCTCTTTTCAACTAGCTTGTAGTCTTTGATGATGTTAATTGTTGCTTTTGGAGCAATCAATGCCAGTTTGTTTGTATCATCATCTTTTAGAAATTTATTCTCTACCTTGATGATATCTTTTTTCTTAAATTTTCCACTAGGTACATTGAGGGCTATAGTTATGAGACTCCCATCTCTCCCATCTATCCTTAAAGCATTTAGAACTTGAAGACCTTTTCCCTCGTCAATATGGTCCAATACAGTACCTTCTTTGATTCGTCGAACCATAAGTTCAGACTCTTGCATCAGAATACTTTGTATAGTCACCTGTATATATTAATGAAAGAATGAACGAGTTCTATCAAAAAGACATCATTTCGATCAAGGAATTTGACAAGATCCAACTTGAACAAATCTTTGCATCCACTGATAAAATAATAAAATTAGACCCAATACAAAGAAGAGAGATTTGTAAAGGAAAGGCATTGGGTTATCTGTTTTACGAGCCAAGTACTAGAACCCGTTTGAGTTTTAATGCTGCCATGGCATCAGTCGGTGGAAATTCACTAGGAATATCTAATGTTTCATCATCATCTGCACAAAAAGGTGAGAGTCTTGCTGATACTGTAAAAATAATGTCAATTTATTCGGATATACTTGTATTGCGACATCCACTTGATGGCTCAAGTAGATTTGCAGCTGAAGTTTCTTCAAAACCTATAATCAATGCTGGAAGTGGTACAGAAGAACATCCCACACAAGCCATACAAGATTTGTTTACAATAAGAAAAGAGAAAAAAAAAATCGATGGTCTTAAAATTGGAATTATTGGGGATCTAAAGTATGGACGAACCGTCTACTCTCTTTTGTATGGTCTTGGAAATTATGATGTAGAGGTTCATTTGATTTCTCCAGAGTCATTAAGAATTAGAAATGATTCTGTTTATGAAATAAAAAAGAAACTATCATTTACTGAATCTACCG
>JAEMQG010000153.1 GCA_022758935.1 Candidatus Nitrosopumilus sp.
AGAAATTGGAGTTGATTAGATTGTAAAATCCAGGTCCAACCCCAATAGTTGTGCTTGTTGTAACAAACTTACAAATTTTGTATTTAACATCAATGATCGATTTGTAAGTGATTGTTTTATTGTATTCAAAAACTAGGGGGTAATTATTCCTTGTTTGACTAAAAATTCAATTCCACTAATAAAGGAGTTATCATCTATGGATCCGTCTGCCCACCATCCAGCATTATTTTTAATCCAACTTGGAATTTCATTTGAGCCCGTACTGGCCCCATGAGTTGTAGGAATTTTCATAATTCCTTCCTTGATCAAGAATTGAATCCCCTGAATGAAAGAGTTATCGTCGATGGATCCGTCTGCCCACCATCCAGCATTATTTTTAATCCATTGTGGGATTGGAGATTTCGGCGCCATTGTTGTGTTAGTGGACATGTGTTTTATTATTTCAAACTCAAATTCTTTAAAGAGATATTTTTCGTAATCAACGCCTCCTGATCCGATTAATCCTAACTGTATAGAGTATTTTCCTTCAGATGGGGCATCGATTATTCTAGTATCAATGCCATTTGGTAAATTGATCCCCAACAAATTTGGGTTACCACCAGTGTTTGTAATTTCTTTCCCAGTTGGATCAGTTATTCCATACACATACCTTACATCATTAGATAGATTTCCTTGTGGATCAAAAAACACGATGGAAAAAAGAAAATCATTACTTTGCGAAGATCGAGAATCATAAGATGCAAGAGCCTTGAATCCATTATCAAATAAAATTTCATTAGTCACAATTGATGGCTGAGATTCAGGAGTGATTATTACTTTGATTTCAGACTCGGTGTTCTTGAGATTTTTTAGCTCCTCGTTATTTATCATAAAATGGATTACGTTAAAATCTTTGTTTGAATATTTATCATAATGAATATCTTTGGGGAGAATTAAAACATCATTGACTTTGCCAAAAAAACTATCCACGTTATTAAAAGGTATAAAATTTTTAGGAATTTCAAAATAATTTTTCAAATAAGCAGTATGCTCAATATGTTCCCAATTAAATGGTATTTGAAAGTTAATTGAGTGTGATGACTCATCATAGTGTAGTTTGGTTAAAGGATCTTGGAAATTTTTTGCTGAAATGGCATATTCAGTACCAGATGCAGTAATTATGAATGGTTGTACATTAGGTATGGATACAACAGTTTCAAAATGAATGTCTTGGCTAGTTTGAGTTTTTGGATTTTTTGCTCCTATTATGTCAGTTTTTACGGTATATTGACCACTCTTGACAAATACTGGACCGGAGATCACAGGTATGCTAGAAGGTGATGAGGTAAGAGCATTTGGCACGACGGGATCTTTGTCTCCAAAATATTTTGTGCATTTCCACAAATCTTCTTGCTCACAGCCAGATTTGGGTTGTATCTTTATATCAAGTTCACCATCCTTGTCAAAAAACATTTGATTTGCAACAAGCTGTGTACCATAAAATATTTGAACTCTATAACTAACACTTTCAATATTTATATTACTTAGAGTATCAAAAAATCTAATTTTCAAATTTACAGGAGATTGTGAATCAGGAATAAAATCAGGTGGAATTAATGATGTTGTTACGGTCACTTCTCCGCTTCCAAAACTAATTGGTGGTGCCTGTTCTCCACCATGGTGTTGTGCATATGTTAAGGGAATAGTTGTAAGGAATATGAGCAATACAAAAAACACGTACAGTCGATAGAGCATATGAGACAGATTCATTGAAACAAAGCCGAACCATAATTTCAACTTTAGGATAAATTTGTAAACGAATCCAGGCAGGGTTGCAAAGATAAAAGGAATTTACTCAACAGGGCAGGCATGAATTTTAGATAGTTATAAAAAATTAAAATCTATTCAAGATCTGCAGCTTATCAATGAGGATTTTATGCTGTTAATTATGTTGAAATGTATTATTAAGAATATAGTAGAAGGGATCAGTACAAATTCTTAGCATTCTATTATTACTTGGATGGTAATTGTGGGGTAATGCGCGTTACAACACTCTACGTTACAATTCTGACCATCATGCTATCCATGACAATATCTTCACATCAATCGTATGCACAAACAGATAACACACTTAACACGATTGAAGGAGATAAAATCAAAGACGATCCTATTTCTAAAAAAATTCTAAAAAATATCGAAATTGCAAAAAAACAGATTGCGGACATAACTGAAAGTGCAAAGCAAAAAAAAGAACAACAAAAAATAATCAATGAAAAAAGAAAACTTACACAAACCAATCTAAATTTAGAATTAGAAAGACTAGGAAAAAGATATGAAGAATTCACCCCAGTTAATGCATTTAAAAAGTTTGTTTTGGGAGTTAATGCAACACATCAGGAAATTTACTGGGATCAATTTCATTATCTCAATACAAAAATAACACTGGCAAAGGACGCCAGAGATATTGTTCTGAAGAATGGTGGGACCTACAGGGAGGCAATGACAGAGTACAACAAGTATGCAAAGATGTCCAGAGTGGAGATGATCAGCGTAATCAAAAATCTGAATATCAAGCATGGTTTTGCCGATAAGGACATTCAAACATATTTTGATGCGGATGCAAAGTTACCACGATTTGAAGATGACCTTAAAGCTCCATGTTATGGATGTGCATCAAGTATTTCAAAGATAAAGTTGGACACTGCTGAAACAAAAATTGTGCCTGTAGAAAAACCAGTTGAAAGCCTGAAAACGAGTCAAATCAAAATTCTAAAAGAAAAATTAACCAACATACAAAAGGAATTTTTGGATTCAAAAGACAGAGCAAAACAAAAGATGATGGTGCAAGAAATGAATGATGTCATAAAACAAATTCAAGATTTATCAAAGTCTTGAAACTTTTTTCCTTTATCAAAATTTAAGAGATAAAAATTAAACATCAAATTTACAATGAAGGGTAAAAATCAGAGTAGTGAATTTCAATGTTGCGATAGATTTGGAGAATTTGATTTAACATTAAACAAAATACCATAAAAGTAGGTATGAGTGGTTATTTCCTGTATTTTTTATGATTTTTTGTACGGAAATAAAATTTAAGAGGGCCACAATCATAAAATTATCATAGTCAAAAGAGTTGCTTTAGAGATTAGAATGGAACGATGATTTTTCTAGAGACTAGATTTTTAATGGCATTATCAAGATCATTGTCAGTTATCAATTTTTTGGCATTCCAATCATAAATTCGTTTAATCCATACAGGATATTTCTCAAAAGATGCTTCTTGAGGTAAATCAGAGATTGATACGATCTGAATATTTTGTTCTTTGAGATATCCAATTAATTCTTTAAGTTGTTGGATACGCTCCTTATTTACTTGATTTATAATTTCGCCGCCATTATCTCGCATCGCAAAGTCAGAGGGTTGCATACTTACTAAGGCATATTTGTACTGGTTTTGTTGCACCTGTATCTTTGCTGAGAATTTGTCAATGATGGTTCCTTTATAGAAAGGATCATCTTCGAGCAAGGATGTCAAAGAGGATGTTTCTGGGATATGAAATGGTTTTGATTTGAAATCTGGTTTGTCTGTTGAGGAGATTCCACTAAGATAGGAAATATTATTCTCATGCATTGCAGTAATGGTATCTTCATTGAACTTACCAAATGGTACTGAGAATGTATTTGATTTGACCCCCAAAATATCAGATAATTGTTGGTTGGTCTGTTTAATACTGGCCGATTGCTCTTCTAAACCATATGAGGAATGGTCAACATATTCCCAACCTCTTATCGCCACAGAAATGTTATCGTGATCTTTTATTTTTTGTTTTAAAAAGTCAACGGCTTTAGGATCGGTACCAAAAAACTTGCCAATCACACTAATTGAAACAGGAACGTTATTTTTAGAAAATGTATCAATCATCTCATTTTGAACATCATTTATCCAAAAGTCTTGCACGTTGTCTATTTTGAACGCAATACAGTTGCAATTTTTATCTATGGGTTTATTTCGGTCATCAATTACTATAGGAACGGTATTTTGGAACTTTTCGGTTTTAAATTTATCAATTTTCCCTATAGGAGTTAGAATGTATCCATTTGATTTTATTTCAGTGATCAGACTTTTGAGCTCATCAATTTTTGCTTGATTAACCACATTCACATACGCGCCATTCTCAAAATTTGAAAAGTCGTTTGGGTGCATCATAACTACGGCATATCCATAATCAAAGAGACTGTCGTTTATCTGCTCCATGATCACATCAGGTGGTATTGGGATCCAACGATTAGTAGATGGATCTAGTGTTCCAGTATAGGCAGCAACGTCAAAATGATAAAAGTCAGAATTTACAAATTTCGGCGGAATTTCTACAGCAATAGATGAACTAAGATGAGTATAGCCATATTTTTTTAGGAGTGGAGTTGTGTCACGATTAAAATAGTTTTCAGGGGGAATGAAGACCTTAGGTTTTACATTAAATATTTCTTGGATTTTATGATCAGTTTTATTGACAGAGTTTTCCTCTTCAGACAAAGGAAGATTCAGTTGATGGTTATAACTATGACTTGCAATTTCAAACCTTGGATTTGAGGCCATTTGTTCTTTTATAGCATTAGTTATTTTTTGATCATTTCCTATTGCGCCGCCGATTACGCCTATTGTAATGCCTACATCCATGTCTCCAGTTAATTTGAGTACTTCAAGTTGTGCATTATTCAAAAAATAATCTTGGACATCATCAAATCTAAATGCAACACAATTACAGTATAAAGAATCAGTGTTTAGTTGAGGATCATTCAAAAAAATCTTGACGGGTTGAATGGATCCAGAAAGTGTGACTTTTTTTGATGCAAGTATTTTACCCTCATTTGAAACAACATGAAATGCATACGTTCCGACAGGGATGTTGGTAATTGTGGCATCACCTCTGGATGAGACGGCGGATTCAGTTATTTTGTTTTTCTTTTTATCGTTAACTTGTATAGTAAAACTACCATCAGATTTTGAGACTTTGTTTTTTTCATCGTGGTATACTTCAATTGGAATAACTGAGTCGATTATTTTGGGCCATGGCGTTACAATTTTAATCTCATGTTGTTCAAATGAGGTTACTCGAAGTTTTTTATACGAAAATGTTATTGAAGGATCGATAACTACATCCACATCATAATATTGATCATGTAAAGTTTGAGGAATCCAAAATATTATAGTGTCCCCGTTCAAGTCAGTCTTGTCTTGGCTTACAAAATTTCCATTCATTGTTTTGACAATTACGTCTACGTTTTTGATTGGAGTTCCAAGATCACTAAAAAATACAGCGAATTTAACTCCTCCGGGTGAATTTATTGGAATTGTAAAATCGTTCTTTACTTGTTTGAGTTCGTAGTACCCTACACCCTGGTAAAGATCCTTAAAATAGACTTCAATTTTGTACTTGTGATTAAGTGAAAGACCAGTTATATCAGTAGGATTACTTTGTAATAGAATTTCTTTTAAAGGGACTTTCTCTAAATCTTTGTATACCTTGAGGGACATGTCTGTAAAACTGGCCTTTGAACCGGTGTCATATGTTAGTAAAAGAGAGATATCACCAGTTTCTTCTGCAGCAAAAGAATTTTGAGTCAGTAATGAAAAAGCGAATAAAAACAGCGCAGAATAAAGAATAATCCTCATGTCAATTTTCACAGTAATCTTACTGGTTACTTTGTTTTTGGTATTAATATATTTGGAGATGTCCATAAAATAACGCATATATGAAATAGCAGTGATTTGTGTAATGAAATTAGACTAGATTTTAGATTTAGTGTGTAATGATGAGGTAAGATTAAGACCATTGGGATGAGAGCAAAGTTCTGTAAGAACACCGTGGAGTGACTTTGGATGAATAAATGTAACTTTGGTGCCAGCAGACCCAGGTCTAACTTGTCCTAAGAATTGTATTCCACAGCCTTCCATTCTTGAAACCTCTTCTTCAATATTATCAGTTTCCAGTGCCAAGTGGTGTAAGCCAGGTCCCTTTTTATCAAGGAATTTTTTGATTGGGCTATTCTCCCTAGTCGGTTGCATCAATTCAATTCGGGCATTCTCAAGATGAATGATTGCTACCTTGACACCTTCTGTTTCAACTGTTTCAAATTCAACATGTGCAACACCAAATGCTTGCTGATAAATTTTGGCAGATTCTTCAACATTGTTTACTGCAATTGCAATATGATCAATTTTCATCTGAAATACCTTGTACATTCATAGTATTAATTGGTTTTATTTAATTCAAGAATGTAAATTTAAGGAAAAATGAGGCAATAATATGTTAGTTTAAATTTTTAAAATATCAAGATATGTTTGAAAGTTTACAGATATGCTCAAAATACTTCTTTTGGACGATATTCGCCAAACACTTCTCTAAACGTGTTGCTAATTTCACCAGTAGTTGCAAATGCTTTTGCAGATGCAATAATGTATGGCATTAGATTTTTATCAGTATCTGCGGCACTTTTCATTGCAGATAACGCTTTTTCAAGTTTTGTATTATCCCGCGATGCTCTTAGTTGTTGAAGGGCTTTATTTTGTTGAATTTCAATTCTACCATCGATTCGTAATAACTCAGGAGACTTTTCTTCAACTTCAGAGTATTTGTTTACACCAACTAGTATTCTATCACCGGCATCAGCTTCCTTCTTTAGTCGATATGCATTTTGTCTAATTTCAGATTGAAAGAATCCTTTTTCAATTGCTTTAATTGAGCCCCCCATTTTCTCAATTTTTTTAAGATAATTCCAAACTTCTGATTCAATTTGATCAGATAGTTCCTCAAGATAAAAAGAACCTGCCATCGGATCTACGGTTTTGGTAATCCCACTTTCATGGGCCACTATTTGCTGTGTCCTAAGAGCAATTTTGGCAGATTCCTGGGTTGGAAGAGACAGAGCTTCATCTCTGGAATTTGTGTGTAATGACTGAGTTCCACCCATTACAGCTGCCATTGTCTGTATTGCAACTCGTACAATGTTATTGTCTGATTGCTGTGCAGTTAGAGATTCACCGCTTGTTTGAGTATGAAATTTTAGTTGTAACGAACGGGGATTTTTTGCATGAAACTTTTCTTTAAGTATTTTAGCATAAACTTTTCTTGCAACTCTAAATTTTGCAACTTCTTCAAAGAATTCAATCGTACAACAAAAGAAAAACGAAAGTCGTGGGGCAAAGTCATCAATTTTCAACCCCCTCTCAATGCACGTCTCAATATAGGCAATAGCATTTGCAATTGTAAATGCAATTTCTTGTGTTGCAGTACATCCAGCTTCTCTCATATGATAACCAGAAATTGAAACAGGGTACCACTGTGGAACTTTTTCAGCGCAATAGCCGATCATGTCGCCAATTAATCGCATCGAAGGCTGTGGAGGATAAATGTAGGTATTTCTTGCAATGTATTCTTTGAGAATATCATTTTGTGTAGTACCCCTCAACTCAGCACTAGAAAATCCTTGGGATTCCCCTACTGCGATATAGTATGCAAGTAATGTTGATGCAGTAGAATTGATTGTCATTGAAGAGCTGACTTTACCAAGTGGAATTCCATCAAAAGCAATCATCATGTCTTTAATAGATGCAATAGAGACCCCAACTTTTCCAACTTCGCCTTCTGCCTGTGGTGAATCTGGATCATATCCAATTTGAGTTGGAAGATCAAAAGCCATGCTTAACCCAGTTTGGCCTTTTTCAAGCATGAATTTGAATCGCTCATTAGTTAGTTTTGCATCTCCAAAACCAGAATATTGTCTCATTGTCCAGAATTTTTCACGAAACATCTCAGGATGAATTCCACGGGTAAACGGATATGCCCCAGAATCCTCTTTAGTATATTTTTTTGCGGATCTTTGATAAATCCTCTTTACTGAAAAATTAGAATCAGTCAGGTATTGTTTTGATGGTTCTTTTTTTGAGACACTTTGTTTTTTTGCCATATTTTTCACTTTGTCAAAGACCTGGCAACTTTATCAGCGGCTTCAAAAGGGTCCATTTCTTTTGATTGTATTTTTTTGAGATATTTAGAAAATAGTTTATCAGAGTCTAGCATTGTATTCATCTTTTCTCTAATGTTATTTAAAATAATATCTTTTAACTCTATTTCAAGTCTAGCCATGTCTTTCTCTTTTTTATTTTCCTTCTTCTTAAGCATCATCTCTTTTAGATGCTTGGCAAATTCGGAAATTCCAGAGTTTTTCTTAACTGATGTCTTTAAAATTACAGGGTTTTTCGCAGATACCCCAATGTATTCACGTACAGCATCATAGAGCTGATTGGCACCATCAAGATCACTTTTGTTAATAAGGTAGATATCCCCAATTTCAGTCAAACCTGCCTTTATTGTCTGAATGCTATCACCCGTATTAGGATTAAAAACTACCACCGTTATATCAGCGATATTTGAAATTTCTACTTCTGTTTGACCTGCACCTACACTTTCAATAATTATTGGATTGAATCCAGCATATTCTAAAATTCGAATGCTGTTTCTCAAAGATCTTGAGATTGCACCAACAGCGCCCCTTGATGCAACACTTCGAATGTAAGTTCCTGAATCAGTAGACTCGGTCATTCTAACTCGGTCACCCAATATAGCACCGCCAGTTACATGACTTGTAGGATCAATTGCGAGAACCGCTGGTTTTGTATTTAGTTTTTTTAATTCTACTGTTGTTTTATTGATAAGTGAGCTTTTACCCGCACCTGCTGGACCAGTAATTCCAATGATTGAAGCGTTTCCAGTTTCTTTGTATATTTTTTTGATTAGTTTTTTTGCCTCGGTTGGATCATTTTCTATTATAGAAATTGCTTTGGCGATTGTCCCACGCCTACCTTTTTTTAAATCAGAGATATTCAATACAGAGTATTTTTTTGAAGCTGCAATAAAATCTTGTGTGTGATCTAGGGATTACCATAGATAATTGGTGGTGCAGGTTGTCCATAAGAATGGATTTCAGTTTTCAGAGAAACTTTGCCAAGTTCTTGATGATCTATAAGAAATGTTACCGGATGAACTTTCCACCCATATTTTGGAGGAGTTGGAAATTGTACTGTTTCTACAAATTCAGAGCCAATCAAAGTCTTTTGGAAGGATTCACTCATTCCAAGAATTTCCAATACAACATGATTTGTTTTCTTTGTTTTATCCATGTAAGAAATCTTAACGTATCCTGTATCATAGTAAGTAGCATCAATTTCAAATGTAGATTTTAAGACGTCTTTGTTTTGTGAACTAGAACCATATAGAAAAAGTAAACCTAATGAAGTAATTACAATAACAGATATCGCTGGAATAAATTTTTTTTCCATAATTATTGTGTTGTAAACTCCTTTCTCATCCTACGTAAGAATTTAGAATTAATTCTAATTCGTTCAAGAGTTTGTCCCTGAGTTCTTTCAGTACCAGGAGTAGGATTACTTTTGAAGAATTGTAGGATTTCTTTTTCCATCGAATCATCGGCAATAGAGGAGATGCTCGCAACAATTCTGTTGAATAGTGGATTACCATGACCAACTTTCTTGCTGATCTTTGTCCAATTTTTCTTAAGCCATAGCCATAGAATTTTTTTACCATATGGATTTGTTGCGACCTTCATGATTGGAAGCTGCATGTTTTGAGAACGAACTTCGGAAGTCTGTGAGAAATTCAATGATTTTAGCAACAGTTTTTCATCTTTGAAACTACACATCGCGCCAAGAAATCGGAGTTTTTCTTCCATGGTTTTCGCATTTTTGTACAATCTAATTAATTCATCATGAGTTTTAGAATTTCCATTCCATGCCACAACAGAACAGACAGGTTCTATCAAGTCAGGTGAAAGCGATGACGAGTTTTTTAAAAATTGTTTGTATCTATTGCCTGCTTCAATTGCAACTTCACCATCATCTAATTTACCCAATGTTGAGATTACGAATCCTCTCATCATGGCATCTGTATGTTTATCAGTTTTTTTAGGTACCCATCCCAAATCCAAAAGAATTTTCTTGAGATAATTTACCGCGTAACTACGTAATTCTTGAGAGAATTCTTCATCAAATGCCCTAAAAAACAATGAGGATAAATTATGTGCGACATTTATAGAGGTCAGATAACTATCTTCATCATAATAGGCATCTGAAAAATCAAGGTAATTTCTAACTGATTCGTCACCAGATACACATAATGAAAAAAGATCATTTTGAATGGCCCATCTATCAATTGCGGGGATTTGTTTTTTATCTACAAGCATTTTGAGATCTAACAAAGTATATTCATCATATTTGACTCGGTAGAATCCTTTTCTTCCTAAATTTGCTATGAAGCCAATGCTTTTTTTAGGTAATTTTACAGACATTGATTTTTTTGTAAAAAGTTTACTGGTTACGTTATCCCCCAATCCAATTGAAATTGGAATATGCCACAGACCTTTGCTTGATTTTTTGTCATCCTCCATCAAATATCGTCTTTGATTAAAATGTAATACAGAATCTTGTTGTTTTATCTCAACTACAGGAAATCCAGGTTGTGTTAACCAAGTCGACACCATTTTGCTAACAGGCATTTTAGAGATTTTGCCTATTGCATTCCAAAGATCTCGTCCTTCAGCATTTTTGTATTTAAAATTGGAGAGATATTTTTTCAGCCCTTTTTGAAAATTGGATTCACCGACATAGTGCTCCAACATTCTCAAAACACATCCACCTTTGTCGTAGGAAATCGCATCAAAGATTTCTCTGATTTCAGAGGGTTTGTTCACTTTGACATCGATTGGATGGGTAGTTTTCAAAGAGTCCAGGCCCATGGCAGTATTCATTGCGTCTTCAATGAATTGATTCCACAAATCCCATTCAGGATAGAACTTGTCAACAAATTTTGTTGCCATAAATGTTGCAAAACTTTCATTTAGCCATAAATCATTCCACCATTTCATAGTTACAAGATTCCCAAACCACTGATGTGCAATCTCATGAGAGATTACTTCTGCAATGTATTGTTTTGTTTTTGTGGAAGATGTTCTAGGATCATATAGAAGAATAGTCTCTCGAAACGTTATTGCCCCCCAATTTTCCATTGCACCTGCAGCAAAATCAGGTATTGCTATTAAATCTAATTTAGGTAAAGGGTATTTTATTCCAAAATATTTTTCATAAGACACAAGTAATTTTTTCCCAAGCTCAAGGGAATACTTGCCTTTTGATTTGTTTCCTTTTGTTGTAATTACTCGAACTTGTATTTTACCAACATTACTTGAAAGATATTCGAATTCACCCACTCCAAGATAAATTAGATATGTAGACATTACAGGAGTTTTTGCAAAAGTGTATAGTACTTTATTTTTTATCTGCTTTTTTGATATGACTGGCATATTAGAAATTGCAGTGAATTTATTTTCCGCAATTATTGAAATATCAAATGTTGCCTTTACTTGTGGTTCATCCCAGCAGGGAAATGCCCTTCTTGCATCAGCAGCTTCAAATTGTGTTGTTGCAAGATATTTTGTCTCACCGTTTTGTTTGTATTGACTTCGATAGAATCCAAGCAATCGATCATTTAACTCTCCAGTGAACTCAATTTCAATAAAGGCTTGACCGTGGATTTTATTTTTGATCGTGATTGTTAGTTCTTCTTTTTTTGCATCAGTTTTGATAACTGCCTTTTGTAAAGTTTTAGCATGTCTGATATAGCATGACTGAATTTTTAGTTCGGCGCAATGTAATGTAATTGAATTTACAGATTCTTTACAATCAATTGTAATTGTCTCTTTGCCATTAAAAGTAAAGTTTTTAAAAATAGGCTCAAATTCAAGACGGTAGTTTACAGGAAAGACCTTCACGTTAAGGGTATTTTTCTTGCGCTTTATGTATATTTTCTAATTGAGAAAATAATTTAATCGAACATCAAAGTGTTTGTCAAATTTAAAAAAGATTATGTCCCGTTGAAGTAGGTGGAAAATTTTATCGCATGGTTTTAAGTAGAAGTTGCTGTGAATTCAAATTACTAGAATCGATGTTCAGAATTGTTTAATATTTATGTTTTGAAAAAAACTTGATTTTGTTTTAGACAAAATTATAATTGCAATAATTGAAGAGAGTAAAATCAAAACTGCCATAGAACCAAATTCTGGGACAATAAAAGAAGTGCTTTTCTTTTGGTCTCCATAAATTATTTCAGTTGCATAGGTTCCATTATTGCTAAATTTATCATCAACAAGAAATGAGGTGTAAAATGAACCATCTACCTCGGGAATAAGTACATTCTCTAATAATTTTTTATCAGAATTTAATATTTGAACAGATAGTTCCTGCGAAGGCACTACAGGATCCACACAACCATGAACATATACAATATCATCTAGAGCATATTTTTCTTTATCTGTAACTGCATAGATACGACTAGATTCACGAAGATCATCACATGCTTGTGTTATTTTTTTTCGTTCGTCAAACGAAAGATTAGTAAATTGGTGTTCTAACAAGCCAAGAAGAGCCTTTGTCTGGCGTATATTTTGATCAGAGTAATCTAATTGCTCCAACCCACTTTGAAATTGAGCCACAGTGATTAGACCGTTTTGAAATTCCTGAATTAATGCATCATCAAGACTACCAGCTTCGATCTTTTCGGTTGGTGATTCGTTAATAACAGTAAACACTTCAGTGTGTCGCAAATCATAGACGGCAGATTGTTGAATTCCCCATCCAAATTTTACGTTGTATTCACCAGCTAGTTGATCCTGTTCATTACATGCATATGCAAATCGCTCTACAACTTTGTCGTTTATCTTTAGATCACAAACAGATTGAACAAGACCTCCCTCAACTATTGGTTTTGGGTTTTGTTTACTAAATAATGTAAATGTAATCTTTTTTGAAGGTAATTTTCCTTGCTGTACTTCATCAAAAGAGTACAATGGGAAACATTTCTCGCCGTTACAAGTTTGTGGAACATTAGTACTATCCAGAGGTAAAAAGAAAGGCAAAAAGACAAAAAATTCAACTCGCGGATCAATGTCCTTTGGAATTGTAGGCATATTTTCAATTGAAATTTCAACTTCAGTAGACGGAGTTCCATAAATTGGAGTCATAACAATCGTCGGCATTCCCAATCCCAGCGTTTCAGAATCAAATGTAGATTGAGCAAATGAATTAGGAATGATCATGCCAATAAGTAACAACAAAAATATTGATGCAGACAGAGTTTTATTTCTTGAATTTGACAATATTTTCTATTTGATAGCGCTCTTTAAAAAATATCCTATCGAATTCTTATGTTTTATGCGTACTTTTAAATTAAATAGGCAAGATTTTTAGAAAAACAAAAGATTTTTCAGAACTAATTTTTCTCCACATTTTATTGAGTATAAGTCGGATTACCGATAAAATTTTAAAAGAACTTTGCGACAAGATTGAAAATTTGCTTGAGAAATTCATTGTAGAATACAAAGGAAAATTATTCGATAATGGTACAATTATTGAAGAAGGTATGGAAGTGCAAATAAAAAATCAGTATCATTCTTATTTATCCAACATGGTTCTAGCCAAAGGAGGTAATGTAAAATTACTTTCCAGAGAACAACAAGAATATGTTAAAAACAGAATAAAAAATACTTTGGAATTATCTAAAAAGCAATATGAGTTATAATTGGTTTGAAAGTAAAAAACAAAACACGCAATTATTAATTACTATTTTGAATAATCAAATTATACTTTATTATATTATGTCAGATATTTGAATTTTGAATATTTCTTCAGATGTTCGGCATGTAATTACATAGGGAGTGTTATTATTTCATCCATGTCATGTGTTGAGGTATTTGCCAGCATGTACAAAAAGTATTTTCTAGTTATTCAGTGAACTTTCTCAAATTTATTTATAGATTTTTACGGGTTAGATTAAAAATCCATAGTGTTTTTGAAAGAATATTTTGTTGTGTTTACAAGATAATTTTATTAGATTTAAAAAATTTAAGTATTGAGATGAAAGACTTTGGAATTTGATGATAGCATTACTATTTTTTTGGTTTGACTGTCTTTCTGAGCTTTTCAATTTCATCGTGTTGGGAAACAACCCTCTTTTTCAAAGCATCTATTCTAATTTTTTGATGATCCAAGTCATTTTCTAACTTTCTAATTCGGACCTGATGATCTTGTTCTTTAGGGGTTAGTTTTGCCACAGATTTTCTAAATTTTGTTTAAACTTAAGGTTTTACAATTAGTATAAGAATAGTAATCAAAACCAAGTAGTTATCCACTGACAACTGAGCACCAACTTGCCTTCGGCCATGATGTTTGGAATTACTTGATTACTATCAAATAGTCTATCTTGAATATGAAATAAAAACATTATTTTGTAAAAACTTTACTTTTGTTTGTATTTCCTTCTTTTTTTGTATAAACTTAAGGATTTAAAAAACAACGAGTGTTTGTTATTTGCGAGTTTGGTTTGAGGTGCCTTTGACGCTTGTGTCAATCCAATTAAATAATACAAAGATATTGAATATTTACCGATGCTCAAATTTCAAGGCAAAGTTGCACTAGTAACAGGTAGTGGGACTGGAATAGGACAAGCCATAGCTAAAAAATTCATTGAGAATGGTGCCAGTGTGATCATTTTAGGCAGAAGGCAAGAGCCCTTGGATGAAACGTCAGTTATGCTAAAGGAAATAATTTCTAAAATTAACAGTGGTGCAACTGTAAGAATTTTCTCCGGCGTTGATGTCAGCGATGAAATTGGGATTAATGACATGTTTGACACACTAAAAAAAGAAAATGTCACAGTAGATTACATAATTAATAATGCAGGTGTTTCAGGACCAGTAACATGCTTTGCAAATGCTCCACTAGATGAGTTCAAAAGTACAGTAGATATTCATTTGACTGGGACATTTTGGGGCTCAGTTCAAGCACTAAAGGTAATGAAAGAAAACGGAAAGATTGTTACAATTTCAACATTTTTCACAGAAGAAAGACCACTTGAGCAAAGACCGTACAGATTCAGAAGTCCGTACACTGCATCACAAGGTGCAAAAAACAGACTAGTTGAGGCAATGTCGTGGGAATTAACAGATAAAAAAATTATATCGATTGGAACAAATCCTGGTCCAGTACATTCAGATAGGATTTACAAGACAGTTTATCCAAAAGCTGCGGCAGAATTTTTACGGGTAAGCGGTTTTGAAGATTTGACACCAGTGCAGGTCGATGCTGCAAATAAGGAATTATTACCATTGTTAGGAGAAGATCAAAATATCGTCAAAAATGGCATTACAAAAGCTGTGCAGAAACTAGCACAAGAAAATGGAAAAGACATTCAAAAATTAACCATGACTTTAACTAATTTATTAAATAAAATTCAAAGCATTGCAGAAAAAGTTCAAAATAATACATCACATATGATTGCAGATCAACAATTCTTATCACAAGGACAAGTTGCAGAATCTGTTTTGAATTTATGTGATGATCAAATTGCAAAAATTCTAAACGGTAAAATTATTCCAGGAGACAGAGTATTTTATCCAGTCAAACCACATATTGGCACCACCACCCCAGGTGTACATCAGCCAGACTTTACTGGAGGATCAGTTGTCTTTACAGTTGATGCCACTGAAAAATCAGATGCTCAAAGGGTCGAGTATCTGGCAAACCACGTTACAAAAAACGGTGGTAAAGTTGCATGTTTTATCTCGGAATCAACTCCAAAAGAATTGCAAGAATACATTAGCGGAAAATTTCATTCACATTTAGTAAATCTCAGGAATCCAGACGAGGTTCAAAAATGGTTAAATACTGCTCAGACCAACATTGGCAGCATTCTAGCTGTAGTTCACGTCACAGGAAAACTGCCAAGCATTGCAAAGCTGACAGAACTATCCAGGGCAAAATGGCAAGAGTTAATTGAAAAATTCATTACAACACCGGCAATTGTAGGTCAAAGAGCACTAGAGCAATTTGTTCCAGGGGGAGACAAAGATCCACGACTATACAAAGATGCAAGAGGAGCAATAATGATAATTGGTCCAGATTTACCAACAGGTGCCAAAGTCACTGGGTTGCAAAGAGCCCAAGTTGAAGTATTTCGAGGAGCATTAAGACCATTTACAACTACTGTAAACCAAGAACTAAGCGATGTTCTCATCTCAAAGATCAGAATATTCTCAATATTTCCAGGTTCAGTTACAGGGACAGAGCCAAACAATGAGAGAATTGCTCAAGCATTAAATTTCCTAGTATCAGATAATGCTGCAGATTCATCCGAAGTCACGTTTTGTGTTGATGAATCAAGATAAGGATGAAAAAAT
>JAEMQG010000012.1 GCA_022758935.1 Candidatus Nitrosopumilus sp.
AATTGGTTAAATAGTGAATATTCATCATCTCACCCATATACGAAATTGTCATAAAGTAATCATAAGAAAATTTATAAAAAATACTAACTTAGAAAGATTGTAATTTTACAATGGCTTCAGATAAATTGGAAATTCTTTGAATATTTTGACCAGAAATATGCTGATTCCACGGCTGTGAATATAGAAAAACATTTTTTTTGTGTTTTGAAAATTGAATTGCGTTTATTGGAGAGTCGTCAATAAAAACATCATAATCTAAATCTGCTTACATTGGACCATCCATAACTGACACATAGTTTTCATATTTTATGTTATGTAGTTTAAGCCAGTTTTTTACAAAAGAATCAGTTGACAATTCTCTGGCTGTAACAATATCAACCTTACCAAAATTGGAGAGATTTTGAGTAATTAATGATAAATTATTTTCCATGGTGGGGATAGAATTCCAATTGCTCCAACATGAAGTTAGCTCTGCATAAAAGTCATATCGGTTAATATTAAATTTTTTCCAAAAATCCCAATTTGTTATCTCCTCCTTAGAAATACTAGGTCTAATTTTTTTATTATAGATTAACCATGATTCAATTACATCAGCTAGAACTCCATCAACATCTAAAGCAATATTCAATGTCATTATCTATTATTCAGCAGATTTTTGAAATTCTTCTAGAAGAATTTTTTGATGTTTGTTAAGTTTTTTTGGAATATTAACCACTATTCGTATGTACTGATCCCCACGACTTTTTGAATTCATGTGTGGTACACCTTTACCTTTTAATTTGATAATTGTGTTGGGTTGACTTCCAGGCTCTATTTTAATTTTTTCAGTTCCATCTAAAGTTGGAATCGTGATTTCACGACCCAAAGTAGCATCGATCATAGAAATGTCCTGATCATAGAAGATATCCATATCATCTCGCTTGAATTTTTGGTGAGCTTGAACTCTAATTCTGACAATTAAATCTCCATTTACTCCTCCAGGAATTTCATTACCTTCTTCTGGAACCGTATAATCTCCATTATCTACACCAGCTGGAATATCAAATGATATATTTTTAGAGCCTTTCTTCTTGCCATTTCCTTTACAATCACTACAAGGTGTTTGTATAATTGAGCCATGTCCTTTACATGTTGAACATGGTTCTACTGTAACAAAGGATGCAAATCCCATGCTTCTACTTTTACGTACCTGACCTTGGCCATTACATGTTGAACATGCATTTTTGCTTGTACCGGGTTTACATCCAGATCCATTACATATGTCACATTGTATTTCTTTGTGTAAATTGATTTCCATTTTTTTCCCATGAAGAACATCTTCAAGAGTTACTGAAGTTTCATAAAGAATATCTGAGCCTCTTTGTTGACGATAGCTAGATCCTCCGGTTCTACCAAAGAAAGATTCAAAAATTGAATCAAATCCGCCACTCCGTCCAAATAGATCACTGAAATCACCACGGGCATCTTGAAAAATATCCTCACTACTATATCTTCCATCAACACCAGCCTGGCCATATTGATCGTAAACTTTTCTTTTTTCAGGATCTGAGAGAACTGCATAAGCTTCAGAAATTTCTTTAAAATGTTCCCCAGCTTCAGCAGATTTGTTACGATCAGGATGAAATTTTAATGCTAATTTTCTATACTGTGTTTTAATTTCGTTAGATGGGGTTGTTTTTGAAACTCCTAAAACCTCGTAATAATCACGTTTTGTTGCCATAAATCATCTTTTAATTGTAATTGATGTATAAATCGTTGAATTTGTAATATTAGGTTTTAGTCTCATCAGTTGAAGATGATTGAGAACTTTGTTGATCGTTGTTTGATTCTTGTTGATCCCCGGTTCCAGAATTTTGCTCTGCTGAACCTGGTTGAGGCGTGACATTTCTGTAAAGTTCGGTCGTAACTTCATTCACTATTGATTTTAGCGTATCAAGTTTTGGTTTAAGTTCAGTAATTTCATTATTAAGAGATTCCTTAACTTCTTTTACAGCGTCAGTAATTTTAATTCCCTGTTCTTGTGATATTTTATCTTTAAGATCATGATTAACAAGTTTTTCAACAGTATAGATGAAACTTTCAGCCTCATTTTTTAGATCGATTTTTTCTTTTTTCCTTTTATCTTCATCAGAAAATTTTTCAGCATCTTCTTTTAGTTTTTCAATTTCTTCTTTTGATAGTTTTGAATTAGATGAAATTGTAATTTTTGCTTCTTTTTTTGTTCCAAGATCTTTTGCAGCTACATTAATTATTCCATTTGCATCTATGTCAAACTTGACTTCAATTTGAGGAATACCTCTTGGAGCAGGTGGTAAATCTGTAAGATTAAAGCTTCCCAAAGAAACATTATCAGTTGCCATTGGTCTTTCTCCTTGGACTATATGGATAGTTACTGCAGTCTGGTTATCTGCTGCAGTGGTGAAAACTTTACTTTTTGATGTTGGTATTGTTGTATTCCTTTCAATTAATGGTTCTCTCACTCCACCCAAAGTCTCAATCCCTAATGTTAATGGCGTTACATCTAGTAATACAATGTCGCTTGTTACATCGCCAGCGATTATTCCTGCTTGAATTGCTGCACCCATAGCTACTGCTTCCATTGGATCTACTCCAGATTCAGGTTCTCTTCCCAATATTTCACCAACAAATTTTTTGACTAGTGGGATTCTTGTTGGTCCACCAACCATGACAATTTTGTTAATATCAGATTTTGCTAGTTTTGAATCTTCAAGTGCTTTTTCAATAGAAGGTTTACATCGTTGAATGATTGGTCCAATTAATTCGTCTAGTTTTGCTCTTGTCATTCTTAGTTCAAGATTTTTCGCTCCAGTTGAAGGATTATGAGCAATGAAAGGAAGATTGATGTCCGTTTCCATAACTGTGGAGAGTTCAATTTTTGCTTTTTCTGCAGCTTCTCTAATTCTAGTCATTGCTGTAGAATCTTTAGAGAGATCAACTCCTTCTTTTTTCTTGAATTCATCTAGAACATAATTAATTATAATTTTATCCATGTCTGTTCCACCTAATTGAGTATCACCAGAAGTGCTCATTACTTCAAATACACCTCCACCCATTTCCATTATTGTAACATCTAGTGTTCCTCCCCCAAAATCAAATACAAGAATTTTCATGTCTTCTTTGGTTTTATCCAATCCAAATGCTAAGGCTGCGGCTGTTGGCTCGTTGATTATTCTTACAACATCAAGACCAGCAATAGTTCCTGCATCTTTAGTAGCTTGACGTTGATTATCATCAAAATATGCTGGAACAGTGATTACAGCTTTATTAACAGGTTCTCCAATAAAGGCCTCAGCATCTTTTTTTATTTTTTGAAGAATAAATGCTGAAATTTGTTGAGGTTTGTAATTTTTATCTTGAATTTTAAAAGTATAATCAGACCCCATTTTTCTCTTTGCTGCAACAATAGTGCTATCAGGATTAGTTACAGCTTGTCTTCTAGCAGGTTCACCTACCAATAATTCACCAGTTTTTGTAAATGCTACGACTGAAGGAAATGCCTTACCTCCTACCGTAGCACCCTCTGCAGCGGGAATAATAGTTGGTTTTCCACCCATCACTACTGCAGCAGCAGAATTACTTGTTCCTAAATCTATTCCTATTATTTTGGCCATTTTATTTCATCTTCATTTTTTCGAAATTTCCACTAGTGTTGGTCTAATAACCCTCTTATGAGAAATATATCCTTTCCTGAGTTCATTTGTAACTGTATTATCATCTAGTTCAGAATCTTGAATAATCGATATTGCCTCATGGAAGTTTGGATCAAATATTTCACCTAATGCATCTATAGCAATTACATTATATTTCACTAACAAAGAATCCATATTTTTCAAAATAGAGTCTAGTCCTTCGGTATTAATCTTATTTTCTGCAAATACTTGCTTAGCTCGTGCAAAATCATCATAAATATTTAAAAAATCTAGCATAAACTCGTCAATTTTTGTATTTACTCCTTTTTCAATATCAGATTGTGTTTTCCTATTTAGATTTTGGTAATCTGCCAATACATGTTTAATTTTTTCCTCATAAATCCGTGTTTTTTGTTTTTCTTTTTCTACAAGATTTTTTAATTCATTAACTATCAAGTTTTCAGTATCAATTTGTGTTAAATCGTTAAGCACATCATTAATTTTATTATTAGAAATTACTGAGTTGGGAATTTCGTCTAGATTACTTTCGTCTAGATTACTTTCGTCTAGATTACTTTCGTCTAGATTACTTTCGTCTAGATTACTTTCGTCT
>JAEMQG010000088.1 GCA_022758935.1 Candidatus Nitrosopumilus sp.
TGTCCACAACCACAAGAATCGTGTCCGCCACTTCCCTGAGATTCATTTCCTGCACATCTGGAACATTTGTCTGCACCGGTTGGGGAAAAGAAACCAATTCCACATGATACACATTTCATATTTGTCATAATGTGCTTACTAGATTGCTATATTTATTGAATACGGATGTATTTTTATCTAATTATCAGTAGATTCTTATCCAAAATTTTTTGGGGGAAACTTATGGTTAAGATTAAACAAAATTCTCCTGTGCTATTCTATTTTAATCAGTCAAAAAAATGGCTTGTTAAAATCTCCAAAAACGAATTACTCCATACGCACATAGGTGTTATTAGACATGCAGATGCCATAGGAAAAGAATACGGGTCTAGATTAATTACTAACAAAGACAAGTATGTCTATCTCATCAAACCTACAATGTATGACTATGTAATGAAACTTCAACATGGTACACAAATAGTATATCCTAAGGATATTGGTTACATTATTGCAAGAGCTGGCATTGGAAGTGGTCAAAAAATTTTAGAAATTGGCACTGGTAGTGGGTCCCTCACATCATTTGTAGCTAGTGTGGTAAAGCCACGAGGCCATGTATACACTTTTGATGTTGACGAGAATTTTATGAAAATAGCAGAAAAAAATATCAAAAAAGCAGGAATGTCCAAATATGTTACACAACAAAATTTTGATATAAAAACTGCAAAAAAAATGCCACTTGAAGAAGCTGATGTAGCTTTAATTGATTTAGGTGATCCTTGGACAGTACTTCCACAAGTTCGTAAAATGCTCAAAGGAAGTGGTGCTGTTTTTGCAATTTGTCCTACAATGAATCAACTAGAAAAATTAACTATGGCGCTAGTTGAAAATGAATTTACCGATATAGAATCTACGGAACACATTATTAGAACAATTGAAGCTCGTGAAGGAAAAACTAGGCACTCTTTCCAGGGAATTGGCCATACTACCTATCTCTGCTATGCAAGAAAAGCATTTTTTGGAAGGACTAACAAGAAAATATCTGATGCCGTCTCCAATAGTGAATCAATTAAAGATGAAATTGAATTTGAAATAGAACCTCCTGGAAAAACAACCTAATCCCACATCACTTTAGATTAAAAACAAGATTTATTCACCTATTCCTTAATGTCTTTTGTATTGATTAGAAAATTACTTCAGGCTACATTAGTTAAAAAATTCATACCTGCTAGAAAATTAAAATCTCGTAAAGGTGATAATGGAACAGTTTTGGTTCTTGGAGGTAGCTACATCTATCATGGAGCCCCAATTTTATCCTCAATTGCAGCATTGCGGTCTGGAGTTGACCTGGTGTATACTTGCGTTCCAAAAATCAACGTAACTCCCACACGAGCAATTTCCCCAAATCTTATTGTGATTCCGCTAGTTGATCAGAAATTAACCCGCGGTGCAGCTAACAAACTTATTGGTGCTTTACCTCGAAAACTTGATTCTGCTACAATCGGGATGGGACTTGCGGTTCAAGACAAAAGTTCTTTGACTCTACTGATAAAATCACTTTTGGATAGAGACGTAAGGCTTTCATTAGATGCAAGTGCTCTGATTCCTGAAGTATTGCCTCTTTTAGCTGACAAGAATGTTGTAGTGACTCCTCATGCTGGAGAATTTAAGAGATTATTTGGAATAGCACCTTCAGATTCTAAAAAAGAGCGAATTACATTAGTTGAAAAAAATGCCAAGGATAATGGAATTGTGGTGTTGCTCAAAGGCTCAACTGATATTATTTCTGATGGTAATACTACATATCTTAATGAGAAAAAAACTCCAGCAATGACTGTAGGGGGAACAGGTGATGTATTGTCTGGATTAGTTGCCGGAATGTTGGCAAAAAATCGGAATGCCCTAGAGTCCGCAGCAGCTGCAACTTTTATCAACGGAATAGCTGGAAAAATGGTTCAAAAGAAATTTGGATTACACATGACATCGATGGATCTTTTGGGTGAACTTGCTAATGCTATGAAGCCTTTTGATAGAATTGTATGAGTAAAATGCATCCTCTAAAACACATTGATACACACATGAATAATTTGATTTCAGAATTACAAACATTAATTCAACAACCAAGTGTTTCTGCAAAAAATGAGGGTATTGAGGAATGTGCACAATTGGTAAAAAAAATACTGGAAAAATCTGGAATCCCATCTGAAATCTTACGTCTGAAAAATGTTGCTCCTATTGTCTACGGTGAAATAAAATCCAAAAAAAATCCTAATCACACTTTATTATTCTATAATCATTATGATGTGCAGCCTGCGGAGCCCTTTGAATTATGGGACGATCCTCCATTTGGTGGAAAAATAAAAGGAAACAAAATTTTTGGTAGAGGTGCATCTGATGATAAGGGTGAATTAATCACCAGGATAAAGGCAGTACAGGCGCATTTGAAAACTACTGGTGATGTTCCATGCAATGTCAAATTTGTAATAGAGGGAGAAGAAGAAACAGGGAGTGCTCATATAGACCAGTATTTGAAAAAATACAAAAAGAAATTTTCATGCGATGGTGTGATATGGGAATTTGGGTATGTTGATTCAAAAAATAGACCCATCATTGGTCTGGGAATGAAAGGATTACTCTATGTCGAATTATCTGTAAGAGAATCAATTCGTGATGCACATTCAAGCTTGGCTGTTTTGATAAAAAATCCTGCATGGCGATTAATTGAAGCTTTAAAAACATTAAGAGATTCTGATGGAAAAGTTCTCATTAAAGATTGGTACAAAGAAGCAATTCCATTTTCAAAAAAAGATTTGGAAATAATTTCTAAAGAACCTTTTGATGAAAAATCTTTTAAAAAAGAATTTGGAATAAAATCATTTGTAGGTAACATGCATGGTCTTAGTGCCAAAAAAGCACTAGTTGGCAATGCAACATGCAATATCGCAGGATTTGTTTCAGGCTATGCTGGAAAGGGTGCAAAAACAGTATTGCCCGGAGATGCCATGGTAAAAATTGATTTTCGACTTATTCCAAAAATGGATCCAAAAAAACAAATTGTTCGATTAAAACAGCATTTGAAATCTAAAGGATTCAATGATGTTTCGATCAAAATTTTTCATGGTGAATCTGCTGCCCGAACCAATCCCTCTGATCCGTTTGTTTCTAAAGTGAAAGAGGCAGCTGATCAATCGTTTGGAAAATCAATTCTTAATGTATCCAATGCAGGCACTGGTCCAATGCATTCATTTGTAAAGGCCTTGAATGCACCGTGCATTTCAATTGGAAGCACGTACATGTTTTCTCGTATTCACTCGCCTAATGAATTTGCTAGAGTTGATTTATTGAAAAAAACAACAAAATGTATCTGTATTTTAATGGATAAATTTGGAAAAGACTAGTGAAGATATTTCGTACTCTTGATAATGCATTCAAGTGATAATCTTGTAACTTTGAAGTGATGATTACTAGATCAACTGCAAGTGTAATTGGGATGGATTCCTGATGGAAATCTACGTAACATCTTGACAATACGTTATTCAAAAACCCTCCGCCTAAACTATGAAAATACCTCGAATTATTACTAGGCTCATCAAATTTGTAATCTTGGTTAATTTTGTCGTGTGTACACTGCTTCAGTAATGATAAATTCCATTTTTTATTGTATGAAATACTTGTCTATTTTCTTGCTATAACATGAGAAAGCCCTTTATTATGCTCTAAAATTATTTGGATCATGTCAATGTACATGCCCGGAGCAACGGCTGTAGGAATCACTTTTAATGGTGGAATAGTTTTAGCAAGTGAAAAAAGGATCGCATTTGGAAATTTCCTTGTTAGTAAATCTACCAAGAAAACATTTCCGATTACTTCCAAAGTTGGTGCAACATGTGCTGGCTTGGTGGCCGATATGCAAATTTTGACATTGCAAATTGCTGCACTTGCCAAAATTAGAAAAATGGAACTTAAACGCGATGTACCGCCAAACACCGTAGCTAAAATGATGTCAAACATGATGTATGAGAGAAGATTTTTTCCATTACTAACACAGGTTATTGTTGGTGGTGTAGTAGACAAACCCATGATGTATACTCTGGACCCGTTAGGATCTGTTCTACCGGATGAATATGCCGCAGTTGGGACTGGGGCTGAAATGGCATTAGGTGTCTTGGATCCACAATTTAAACCAAATATGACTCAGGAGGAAGCAATAGATCTAGCTAAAAGGGCTGTTCGTTCTGCAGCACTTAGAGATTCGGCAAGCGGTGATGGTCTTGATATACTTGTTATTACTAAAGATGGCACCAAAGAATTTACAGATAAAATAAATTAATCATAGATAGTTTTTCCTACCTCCCAAAATTTATCCGAAATATAATGCATGTTTTTTATTACCTCCCCCCTTTCCATTTTTTCTATCTCTGAACTCGAAACAAGAGATTTTCCAACGGCAAGAAATTTATGTTGTGATTCCTCAATTATGCAAATAATTTCGTCTTTTCCAAATTCACTGTGGTTTTTGATTCCAGGCCTCATCACATTTGCTCCTTTACACATGAATTTCACTGCTCCCATGTCTAC
The DNA here is from genome assembly GCA_022758935.1 of Candidatus Nitrosopumilus sp. Taxonomy (GTDB): domain Archaea; phylum Thermoproteota; class Nitrososphaeria; order Nitrososphaerales; family Nitrosopumilaceae; genus Nitrosarchaeum. The sequence continues at coordinate 4,555 of JAEMQG010000088.1, forward strand.
CATCACATACGGAAATTTTTCAAGTAGGCTGATTTCTGATAAAAATGGTAGATACTCACTATTAGTTTTTAAAATTTTTACTCCATTACCTACAATTATCTGAGCGTCATCTGTAATCTGATGTACTTTGAGATTTTTTATTCGTGGAAATTCCATCCCCCATTTTTCTGAAATTATTTTTAAAAGTGAGGTTGTTTCACTTTTTGATATTAAATTGGATTTCAAATTTTTGCTATCTCTTGTCTGATGTCTAACAAGTCTCTGAGAATGGAACTAGCGGTTTCCATTCCCCCTGCACCTTTTCCAATAATTGTTTGAGTGCCAGAATGTTCTGATGTAAATGCAATTGCATTTAATGTTCCATTAACGCACAATGGATCATCTACTGACACTTCTTTTGGTTTCACCACTAGTTCTCTGTTGCATGAAGCGATTAGTTTTATAGCACAATTATTTTTGCTTGCATTTCTAATATCGTTTACCGTCACATTTCGGATGCCCTTACAATCAATATCTGGTAAGGTGACCTTCATTCCCATGATCCAATTTGCAAGAATCACTAATTTTGCTGCAGCGTCCAAACCATCCAGATCTAGCGATTCATCTGCTTCAACATATCCTCTGTTTTTTGCATCTTTTAATGCTGAATCAAACGATAACCCATTTGTCATATTTGATAAAATATAATTTGTTGTTCCATTTAGGATTCCTGCAAATGATGTAATTCTTTCTCCTCGGAGACTATTTTTTGCATAATCTAAAATTGGAGTTCCACCACCAACCGTTCCACTAAACTTGAAAATAACTTGATTATATGTAGCCAATTCCATAAGTGACGGAAATGCCAATGCTAATGGTCCTTTGTTTACGGATACCACGTGCATTCTTCTCTTCATTGCAGTTATGATGTGACTCATTCCTGGTTCCGCATCTTTGTAATTACTGGCAGTTGTTTCAATCACTACATCTGCATCTAAATTTCTAATCATATCAATTCCGGACATGTTGTTTTTTGTTTTGCCATAATTTTTTACAGTTCCAAATTTTTTCTTTACTTCTACCAATTTTTCCAATTCTAATCCTGATGTATCTACTGCACTACCTTTACTATCACATACACCTACAACTCTAGGTTTTAGTCCGTACTGTGCATACAAATCCTCTGACCTTGAATTAAATAATTTCACCAAGCTTTGGCCCACCACGCCAAATCCACAAAGTATTACTCTCAACTCTCTTCCTCCTCTAATTTGTTACTGTAATTCATTTCTTCCATTCTTTGATTTTCTTACCACTAATTGTGTTTTATTAATAATTTTTGTATATTCCTGAAAATACTCTCTACAATCTAAAAAAATACGTGCTGACATCTAATTTATTTCACTCATTATTCTTGTCTAGTTCAAGTGATATGGAATTAATACAATATCTGAGATTGGTGGGTCTTGGTCCATCGTCAAATACGTGGCCAAGGTGAGCACCACATTTTTTACAGTTTACTTCTGTGCGCACCATTCCAAATGTCGTATCTGAAATGTATTCGATTTTTTCTTCTGAAAGAGCTTCCCAAAAACTTGGCCAACCTGAGCCTGAATCAAATTTTGTATCTGATCTGAATAATGATTCTCCACAGCAGACACATTTGTACATGCCTTTCTCTTTGCTGTTGTGGTATTTGCCTGTGAAAGGTGACTCTGTCCCTTTATTGATGCATACTTCAAATTGTTCTGGGGTGAGTATTGATTTCCATTCTTCAGGAGTTTTTGCAATTTTATCTGTCATGATACTATCTCTATGTAATTTCATTAGAATGTTTTTTGGTTTTTAATGTCTTTCTTTTTTCCTCGGATCTTTTTTCTGATTCAAATCGTTCTAAATCGTATTCATTTAGATCCACAAATTTCATAATTTTACTTAAGTTTGGGTGTACATTGGCTATCGCTGCGAACATTTGTTGTGCTACTCGCCTATAATCCACATGCCCTTGGGGTACAGTTCGCAGTTCTAATAGATGACATGCTTCACGAAGATTAAATTTCATGAAATAAGAATAATTATATGCAAAATTGACTACGTACTGTCCTTGTTGGGGATGCCTTGTTCTAATTTTATCAAATGTTTCTTTTGTTTTATTCATACAATCTCTATAATCCTTATCGATTCCTAATACTATAATTTCATCTGGAATACTATATCCATGATCTGTTGTGAGTAATTGTCTTTGAAGTGTTAATGCTCTATGTCTATGAAAATCTCTAAACATTCCAAAATTATTAAGTAAATCAAATGTATAGTAAACGCTTTCAAATGCTCTTGGAGGTCTGTGACGTCTGTTGTCACGTAATTTTGTAAATGCCTTGATGATTTTTCTTTTCTTTTCATCGGACAATCTTTTTACTTGATGAATCAAATTGCTGTAAGAAGTACTTGGAGATTGATCATAAATTATGCCTGTAATTATTTTATCCATTGCTATTTTTTCTGATTCATAGTCTACTAATTGTGTTAAGGTGCCAGATATTGACTTCGATTTAATTTCCTTTGATGCTAGTTTCGATGCTCTTTTTATTTGTTGTAGATATTTTTGATATGCTTTTCCATGTTTATCCTCTGATCTTCGAATAAAAGATTTGATAGTGACATCAAGCTCTTTTTTAATTTTTAAGGCTAAATCTTGTTCTTCTCTAAGTTCTGACGCTCCAAGTATTGTAAGGAGATATTCAAATGCTCTTCCGTTTCCTGTGATTCCTACATTTGTTAACGTAGATGCAGGTAAAAGTCCACGCAAAATATCTAACGCTTTTGCTTTTGTGGATCCATTATAGATCATGTTTGCAGACTTGACGTCTTTTTCATCCACTAGTTTTGAAAATGTTTTTTCCTTTCCATCTCTCGAATCTTTAAAGGTGTATTTTTCAATAGGAAATTTTTCTCGTATGTAAATTATCATTGGTTCAATATTTTTTGAATAAATATCAAATGAAAAATTACATGTATCTAAATACAGATCTCCAAATCTAGAATCTAACAAAATCGGTTCTCTGTAAAATCTGTATTGACCGTTTACCTTTTTATTCCATGTAACATATCTCGATGATTTCTCTAAATATGACAACCCGATTCTTCTATCCTCAATTTTTTTTACCGCAATGTTTGAAAGTCCCTCAATTGCTATGTGAGCCTCTCCTGATTCTGCAACTGAATCATCACCATATTCTAAGAGTACTCGATTGTAAAATTCATCTCCGCGACTTTCATTTTTAAAAAATTCATCTAAAAATATTCTACGCATACTTTTGTCTGTCCTGCTGTATCTGGACATCAATGCACCGCGATCTACTTGCCTAGGGGTAGTTATTGCAAAGACATTTTCATCAACATTTGAAAAATGTTTGGACAGAATCTTTTTTTCTTTAATTGAAAACTCTGGCAATACAGTTGTGTCCTTATTTTCAAATATTAATAGTCTATTTCTTTTTTCCTATCTGTATTAGATCGGGCGTTTGATTTTTTTCCATCCCCCTTGTCTGCCACCTGAGCAATACTTCCTTGAATGCATTTGCATCTGATTCGTTCTCTGTATACATCAAGGCCGTTACCCACATTCCTTTTCCGGCCTTTCCTCCAACTGAATTCATCCAAAAATTGCTTGGTAATCCTTCCAGGGTTTTACTTTGTGGCTCTTTTGCAATGTCATTCCACCTTTTGGATACAAAATACAAAATTTGTTCTAGTTCTTCTCTTTGAATCATAGTTATTCATAGATTCTCTCCAAATTTTAAAATTTCTAAAATATTGGGTGTTTCATAGTTTAATGTTAGCCTGCCTTCAGATCCGTTTAATACGACTTCATAATTAATTTGGCTTTTATGGTGATTACATAATTTCACGTTCTATTTTACTCTAATCGAAAATTTTTGCGACTATACTCGTTTTTGAAATCATCTAACAATTCTTTCTTTACTAACTTCATTTCTAGGATGATTTTTCTTTATTTCATTAAGGTGCTTTAATTCCCCATCCCCGTTCAATTAGTATTTGTTTTGTTTTATGTGTGACGCATGCGGGAATTTTATCTATCTTCTGAATTAAAACCAGATCTTGTTTACATTTAACATCTTTAAAATTAATTCCTGCCTTGTATTGTTTTAGAGGTGGAGGAACAGGAATTTCTTTATTTTTTGAAATATTCATTGTTGCAACATATTCCTCGGGAGATGTAATTTTTTTACTAATTGGATATGGGCTGAGATCAATTAAATTAATTTTATACATTTCAATTTGTGCAGTTGAATTTTCTCCAATAGTAAGAATCATGTCTTCACTATGATCTTTATTTTCAGCATTTAATTTAATTGATGCACGGCCTTGCCAAACGCATGTCACATCTGATGGACACCTGGAATCTTCTACAATTTCTAAAAATGTCACTTTGAGGTTATCCAAAGATATTGTTTGCTCTGTTTTTATTGTAAACTGCTTGTCCAGTTCTATCTCTTTTGAATCAATTGCAAATACATTTGCTGCAAATCCAATAAGGATCAAGAATATCAAAAAATATTTCATTAACGTGTTATTTCAGGAATTTGAAGTTCATAAAGCATTCTATTCTTTACCAATCAAAAGATTTTGTTCATTTATTAGACGATTTCCAATTGCGTATCAAACTTTCAGTTTTAAACTACAAACTAATTCTACCTGATGAAATAAACATCTATTCTCTTAGATTAAAAATAAAAAATAGGTGACTCATACATCACACGAATTGTGTATCAAGTAACTCAAAGTAAATCTGTTACCTCAGAGTTTTCACCGACATACAAAATAATTCATGAAGACAAGAAACGGAAACAATTGGTTGATTTTCTAAACTATTTTTGTGCCTAGAATATTTTTATATGAAGTGTATAATGATGGAAAGATATCTCTCTATTATGATTTGACAAATTTTTATCTTCTGCTATCCTGGTTTTTTATAAATAGATGGCTGGAGGTAATGGTCGAGAAAACACTCCGACCGTCTATTTAATTTCAATCTATGGAATTGATTTAAAAATGACACGTAGAAATCGTTCATCTTAATCAACAGTAGTCTCTAAATACTAATTTGCTAAACTAGTTGTAATTGGAACTCTCACCAAACAACTAATCGTTTTTGGTCTTAAGGTCCAATTTTTCTTTTTTAGAATTAGCATAATCAAAAATTATTCACTAAATTAAAAACTTTGTAAATTATTTCTCTTGACAAATTATGTATTGATCTTTTTTAAATTAGTTTTTTCATATTGCATGGTTTTATTTACTCCTGTTTGACAGTCTTTGGTTTTTTCAATAGCGAGGCCACAATTACTACTGCTAAGATGATGAATACTATTATCAAAGATGTAGCAGTTGGAATTGGATAGACTTCAGAAATCATCATTTTTGTTCCAATAAATAACAGTAAAACAATTAGCCCGGGTTTAAGATAATGAAATCGTTCCATCATTCCCCCGATTAAAAAGTACAGGGCTCTTAAACCCAAAATTGCAAATACGTTTGATGTGATTACTATGAACGGATCTCTTGTTATTGCTAAAACCGCTGGAATTGAATCCATTGCAAATACCAAATCCGTCAACTCTACAATTGCCAGAGCAACTAGTAGTGGGGTTGCATGCAGCACCCCATTAATTGGTACGATGAACTTACTTCCAACCAAACTCAAATTGACTGGCATGAATTTTTTTAAAATTCTAACTGCAATATTTTTTTCTAATTCTATCTTTTTCTCTTCTTTTTGAAGAATCATTCTTATCGCCGTGTACAACAGCATACCTCCAAAAATGTAAATCATCCAATGGAACTTGTCTAATAGAGTCGCGCCTACAAGTATAATTCCAATCCTCATTGCAATCGCGCTTAATATCCCCATTGAGAGAACTCTATGCTGGTACTTGTGAGGAATTCCCAAAGTGGTAAAAACAAGCAAAAATACAAACATGTTATCAACACTAAGCGATTTTTCTAAAGTGTACCCTGTGACAAACTCTATCATCTTTTCATTGCCTAGTGCAAAGTAGATCACCCCTGCAAAGACTCCTGCAAGGGATATCCAAGTTATTGTCCATCCAAGAGCTTCTTTTACAGACATGACGTGCTCTGTCTCAGTTTTTGGAATTTTGGCAAGCTTTCTTTTGATTTTGTGTATTAAGCCAAGATCAATTGCTATTGTAATTGACAAAATTGTGAAGAAGATAATCCACAACTCTGTACTTATAACCTCTGATTCTACTGCCAAATTAATTCATTCTTTTTCTATAATTATTATAAACTAATCTATCATTTCATTTACTTTATTTCCATGACTCTGATAATGCTGAATTTCAAATTTTTTCTAAAAACAAAACAGTAAATTGCCATTATCCTTCTCCTTATGTACCGTTGATTTTAATTTGAGGTTTGCGTAGATCTTTATTTGGTTATGAGATGATTAGTAAAACAAGTTGATGAACTAGTGAGGTAAAATTTTAACATCTTTTTGATTTTCTGCATCAGAGTCGAAACAAGATATTTTGCTAGTTTCTATCTGCAAATTCTACATTCCGATTCTAAAGCCACCAATATTCAAATTACTCCCCTGTGTTTCTTGACTGTGCCTCACTCCAAGTAAATCAATCAACTCTTTGAGATTCTTTGTTTGAAAATACACAGTGGCTGGCCCAATTATCTCTGTAACTAGTCCTTCTCCACCCAGTATGGTATTTTTCAGTCCGCCAAATTTTGTTACTCTATATTCTGAATCAATACTTAGTGCAACAAGATGATAGTTGTCAAGAATAAATTTCTCATTTGGCAAAATCTGTTTTTCAATAATCCCTCCATAAGCATTACAAAATACCTTTCCTTCTCCAGTTGCTTTTAACATGAAAAGTTCACTTCCAAATATGCCCTTTGTGAATCCTTGCCATTTTGTATCAATTGTAACACCTGGTGTAGATGCAATGTAAGAGCCAGATTGCACAATAAAGCCTGCCTCGTTATTTATTGAAATCTCAAAAATGTCACCTACTGGGGGGCCAGTCAAACCCAAAACACATTCTTCTTCTTTTGCAGTGTATTTGTTGACAAAAAATGACTCGTTTCCCAAAAATGAGACTTTGACTGACTTGAGAATACCTGCTCGCATAGTGGTATCTATTTTAATATCACCTTTCATAAACACCAGCGCTCCGGCTTCGGCAGTGATAGTTTCATCTTTTTTTAGGTGAACCTCCAATATGCTCATGGGATTTTTGAGAATTTGAAATTCCATATTGTTTACCTATAATGGAACTATAAAAATACGGACTATTTTGAAGCAAACAACTCTGAAATTAATCTGTTCTACATTAAATCCGAACATTTCCGGTAAAACAAAAATTGATTAATTGGATAGTGAAATTTATTATCTAATTTATTAGATTCATTTTGACTGAAATTGAGTATCATGGATAAAAAATTGCTGGTTAGTCTGTGTTTTGGTGCCCTGCTGTTAATGGGAACGGTGTCTTCGCAAACAGCAAATGCCGAACTAAAATTTTCCTTAAAATTTGGTGCCGGTTCGACTGAAAACGATTTAAAAAATCCAACTAGTGTCTTGGTAAGTAGTAATGGAAAAATAATCTATGTTGTAGATACTGGTAATAATCGAATTAACTTATTTAAGAAAGATGGTACTCAGTCTTCCAAATTCGGTTCGTCTGGTTCCACTGATGGCTTATTCCAGGTTCCGAAAGGCAGCGTATTGGATTCTTTAAATGGATTACTCTATGTTGCAGATACTGGTAATAACAGAATTCAAGTTTTTGATGATAGTGGAAAATTTAAACTAAAATTTGGTTCTTCAGGTTCCGCTGACGGCCAATTAAATTCTCCTATCGCAGTAGCATTAGACACTACAAAAGATCTACTCTATGTTGCAGAGACTGGTAA
>JAEMQG010000139.1 GCA_022758935.1 Candidatus Nitrosopumilus sp.
AATACTGTTCTTACAGTAAAGATAAACGGCAACATTGTAGGTACAATGACCACCGATTTTAGCGGAAGCGGTAAACTTGACTTGTCAGCTGTACAACAATACTATGGGGAAGGAACAATTATTCCACATGTACAACTAGGCGACCATGTTGATGTATACAACGGAAACATAATTGCTCGTTCAGGCACCTATCACCTTTAACCCTCTTTTTTTCTTTATACCTATTAAATAGAGAACTAATCCTTCCTTTCAGGTTATTCTCACCTATTCTTTCTAACCTTTGTATACTTATGATGATTCAAATTATTTTGAATCATTCAAATATTCTTGAACATTTGAATTAATGAGTATTGAATGGATTGTTTATCCTAAATTTCTAAATTAACCCTAAATTCCGGATCTGGAATTTGTCTTTTGATTTATTATCCACGTCATGATATGCCATTCATTGAATCGCACTTCCAAAATAGCAATCATTTCAGGTATTGTAGCTGTTATACTTATTTCTGCAGCATTAACGGTACATTTCAGACTTTCAGAAACGGAAAAATCTGAAATAGCATCAGGCGCTGAACAGAATGAAAAAGAAAGTGCAAGCCAAGTGGCAAATGAAATTGCAAATAGTCTTCAAAATAAACCAGAGTCAAATGAAAGTGGTGAACAATCTGAAAGCATGTCAAATACTAGTCAAATCGAGATTTCAGTAAAGGAAATAGATGAAGTGTACAGATGGTCAAATTCAAATGAAATCAATCCTACTATAACACTTACAGCAAATGTAGACAATGCCATTCAGTTCACAAACCCGACTGACACAAAACATGCATTCATAATAGAAGCAAACGGAACAGAACCTCTTGCTGATTTTGATATTGGACCTGGCTCTTCAGGTAAACTTACACTAAAACCTACTACAACAGGTGTTTTTGAATATCATTGTGAATATCATCCAGAAACAATGAAGGGAATCCTCAACATAAAACCATAGATTAATTTTTTAAACATGTATTTTAGTTTAAGAATTTAATTTTGTATCAAATCAGAGTGGATGAAATTTTTTAGCTTGTGGAATCACAAAAGCATATAAGACAAATCTAGAGTTTTGGTGCAAACATGGATCAGAAAAAACAAAATCCTGAACCAAATCAAAAACTTCATGATGAAAAAATCAAAGTAGCAATTATATCAATAATTGCGTCAGCTGGACTCACCATTCTGAAATTGACAATTGGGTTCTCTAGTAATAGTCTGGGTATTTTGTCAGAGGCGTTTCATTCTGGTCTGGACGTTATTGCTGCAGTTATGACATTTTATGCTATTCGTATTGCAATGCGACCACGTGATTTGAGATACACATATGGTTATGCAAAGCATGAGAGTCTAACAAGTCTCACTGAAATAATTTTATTATTCATTGTTGCAGGGTGGGTGTTTTACGAAGGAATACGCCGAATATTTTTTGAATCAATCCATCCTGAGGTAACAATTTTTTCAATAGGAATAATGCTAGTGTCAATTATTGTTGATTTTTGGAGATCAAGAGCATTGTATCGTGTTGCAAAAAAATCTAAAAGTCAAGCTTTGGAGGCAGATGCACTTCATTTTAAAGCTGATATGCTCACATCAGCAATTGTTCTAGCTGGATTGCTGATTGTGTTATTTTTAAACATCCCTAATGCTGATGCATATGCTGCAATTGTCGTGGCAGGAATGATAATTTACACTTCACTTGGTCTTGGCAGAAGAACACTAGATGTTCTTTTGGACAAGGCACCAAAAGGAGTTTACACACAGATAATAAATTCTGTTTCTGATCTTGAGGGAATCATTAGGGCATATGATGTTCGGATAAGACAGGTTGGACCTCAAACTTTTGTGGATCTACATATCGAAGTACCTCGAACATATACTCACTCTAAAGCACATGATGTTGCTACATCTGTCGAAGAAAAAATAAGAAAAACCATTTCTTCTTGTGATGTCCTAGTACATGTAGATGCAATAGAGGGTAAAAATGAAACAATAATGGATAGAGTCAGACTAGTCGCGGCTGAAACTGAGGGAATAAGAAACGTTCATTCAACATATCTATCCAGTTCGGCTGAAAAAGAAGAATCAAAAAACAAAGACCTGCATCTCTATTTGGACGTACAGATGGATAGCAGTTTAGACTTTAGAAAAGCTCATGATTTTGTCGACACATTTGAAGACAAAGTTAAGCAAAAAATTCCAGAAATTAAAAATATAACTACACACATTGAAACAGAAGTTGATGAGAATGCACCAGTTGGAACAGAAAAGCCAATTGATCGGTCTCTTTTAGAAACAATACGAAACTTGGCTTTATCAATTGAAACTGTAAATGAATGTAAAGACATTGGCATGATTTCTGTAAATGAAGAACTACACATTACACTTACGATAAAAATTTTAACATCTAAAAATCCAACTTTAAATGACGTACACAAAATCACCACTAGCGTTCAAAATTTAATCATAAAAAATGTGGGTGCATCCCGAGTAATAATACACACCGAGCCAGCATGATAGGTTAACAGTTTAGACATGGTGAAAAAACAAAGGACTGGTTGGAAAACAGTGATATCTGAATCCAGAGTGAAAGTAAATCTGATGGGATGCCGCCTCCTTTATGGGTGTAATTTTGGGCGCAGTTGGGCGTAAACCTGCCATTATAAGCATAAGTTTCTATTGACCAAGATCGAACCAAAAATCAATAAAAGGATTCAAATCATCTTTTAGAAAAACTTGATTCCTCATGATAGGATTATGTTCCAAATGTTACTCCTCAGGGGTTTCTCTAGTATTGAATAGCGAGACATTTGAGTCGGTTTGTGATACATGCAGAAATAATTCAAAATAGTTGTGTGATCTTGATGATTTAGGACATAGGTTTAACCACAACGGGATTTAGACGTGTCATCGACTTGATCTCTCTTACCCTGAGACTATTTTTGGGTTCCAATATATTACAGGTATTTTTTATCCTTCATGAGCAATATTTTGGACGCAATTAAATATGAAAACAAAATTTCTAAAATCTATTGAATGCAATTATGAAAATTAAACAATTCCACCTAAAAGATCCACTCTGTAATAATCCCAGTGTTCAGGATCAATCATTGTAACAAACTCTACATTCTCCGAACCCATCTTTTGTTGAATTAAATCTCGTAGGGCAAAGCTTGTCATGTATCTGTATCTTTTTGTATTTGCCAACAAAGAGAACACCTTTCTTAATCTATTTCCTCCCCCCAATCCCCAATATCCCATCTTCATTGAAATAGGCTCTAAAAAAATCGTATTTTGTTTTCCAAAATTCTCATCTTTAACTCCTGCATACAACTGATAGTTCTCAAGCGGTCCTCCTTTTGCATAACCGATTATGGTATCATTGCCATCACTTAGCCTAAGAGTCGTTAGTATGGTGCTGGGATCCCTAATTGATTTTGCAAACCCAAATTTCTGCAATTGTAATGGCCGTGGCAATTCTTTGTAAATTGATGTCAATGCATTGATGTACTCATCAGAACTTCGTTCTTCTAAGGAATCTACCTTTGTTCGAAATTTTTGATTCTCATATTCAAATTTTGATTCGATTCTAATTTCTTCTTGACGAAGATTCATAAAAGAAAGGACAGTATCCATAAAATTTTTCCTCAGTTCTTGTGGCAAAGCATGTAGAACACGTCTACACATTTGGGCTTCATTGTTAAGGAGGGTTTCAAAATAATTTACAGACATTCTAACTATAGATGATTGATGCCAAGCAAAGGCATGAGCGTTCTTCTTTGCTTTTTCCATTGCCTCTGAAAAATCACCTATTGCATAGCCTCCAATTCTATCTGCAACCGATAAAAACCAACCCAATTCTTCATAGTGTGCTTGTTTTTCAGGATTATTTCTTGTGATTTCTGAACGTTCGAAACATTCTTTCATTCGTTTTTCAGGTTGTATTTTAAATTCTCCAGTCCAAGGATACGATGTTCTTAGAATCAATGCCATTATGATTTCGATGTCAAGTTCTGCCTCATCAATTAATTTTTTTAATTCTCTGTCAAGTGAAATGAATCGTACAACGCTTTCTTCATGTGGCCTGTCAACAGATTTTTGTGGATCAAAGTCATGAAATAATGCTGCGGTAAAGAGATATTCAGTGTCACTTTTACCTAATTTTTGAATTTTTCTCTCCCATGTTCCTGCAAGTAATGCAATGTATGTGACCTCTAATTCATGGTCTATGTTGTGGTAACCATAATAGTCACTTCCAAGTCCCTGGGTTTCAAATATCTCTATAGTATAATCCAGCATTTTATTGTAGGTTACGATTTTTTCAATTTCAAGTGTGTCAAGTAATTTCTGAATCTTATTTTTGAGAAGGTGACCCTTTATCTCTTTCATGCTATTTTGTTGTAGCTTTTTTTAATTAAGTATACTGATTTTCAGATGTGATATTTGTAATTGCCTTTCAAATACGTTACGCCTAACCAAAATCGTTAATCTTGGTAGGAGTCGGTTCAATCATTTCCACGCATCCGCTTAGTGATCTTTTAGTAAATTCACTCACTTCAACTCCTTGTGTGAATGTTAGAAAAAATGCCAAAGTAAAAGTGGTAACTGGAATGCTTGCTCAATATCTAGAAACTTTTACAGATTCGGTGGTCGTCCGTGATGGCACCAAACCCATAGGAGTAATTGGCGGAAGGGAGATAATTCAAGGAGTATACAAGAATCCCTCTTCTGATTTTTTTGAAATGAATATGGTGGAAAACATTACTGATCGCCGTCTAAATGTGGTAAAATCTGATACAAGCCTCAAAGAACTAGTCTCTCTTTGGAAGGCAGTGGGAAGATAATTATCTATAATTAATGTTGTAAACGATGACTATTCTGTTGTGTCTGCAAGAAAATTATTAG
>JAEMQG010000064.1 GCA_022758935.1 Candidatus Nitrosopumilus sp.
GTATTTGAAAATGCGTGGGAATTAGCTAAAAAATCAGATTATTGGAGTGCCATGAATATTAATGGTTTAGCAACAGCAGCAACATTAAATTCGGATTCAAAAATTATCGTAGATGCACTTGAAAAAGGAGCATATGGCGTATCAGTTTCAGGAAATGGGCCATCTATTGTAGCCATAACAAAAAAAGAAAATGAAATCAACATTAAAAAGATATTTTCAGTGTTAGAAGGAAGTGTAATAGTTTCTAAAGTTAACAATAAGAAGGCCGAAGTGTATGAGTTGTAAGGTAGAAAAATCTAAATTGTCAGGACATATTGTTTGTCCACCAAATAAGAGTTATTCTCATAGAGCAATTTTTCTTGCATCACTTGCAGGTAATAATAGTAAAATAGACAACGTATTGTTTTCTGCTGATACGATTGCAACAATTGAAGCATGTAGAAAATTTGGAGCCGAGATCGAAGAAGGTAGTACATCACTAATTGTTAAAAATTCCATAAGAATGGATAAAATCGTACCGGAAATAGATGCAAAAAATTCAGGTACCACCATTAGAATTGCGGCAGGAATTGCAAGTCTATTCACTAAAGAGATTACGCTCACAGGAGATTCAAGTCTTCAAAAAAGACCAATGATGCCATTACTAGATGCACTTGAGAGCATGGGAGCTAAATGTACTTCAACAAATGGAATGCCGCCAATTAAAATAACTGGAAAAATTTTAGGTGGTGAAATTTCAATTCCAGGAAATTTTTCTAGTCAGTTTATTTCGTCATTGTTAATTTGTGCACCTTTAACAGAAAAAGGAATTAGTTTAAACATTAAAGAAAATTTAGTTTCAAAACCATATATCGATGCAACTATTGCGACGATGCGAAATTTTGGAGTAGGAGTACAAACGTTTATCCCATATAAAAAATATTACATCTCACCTCAAATTTACAAATCTACAACATTTACAGTTCCAATAGATTTTTCAAGTCTTGCAATACTTCTTTCAGCATCTGTATTAAATGGAAAAAACTTTGTAATTCATGGAAACATTGGAAATCTGCCTCAAGGTGATGAAGTGTTTATTGATATCTTAGAACAATTAGGAGTTAAAGTTTCAGTAGATGAAGAACAAATAACAGTGCAATCTCCAGAAAAACTCAACGGAGGACGATTTGATTTAAGTAATTCGCCAGATCTGCTTCCACCACTAGCAATATTGGCAATGAAAACAATAAACCCTATTGAAATAGTAAATGTAAAACATGCTAGATTAAAAGAAACAGATAGAATATCTATTTTAGCAAGGGAACTTGCAAAGATTGGAATTAAAACACAAGAAAAAGAAGATGGATTGATCTTAGAGTCGTCAAATGGATTTAGAGGTGCATCGTTAAATTCTGAAAATGATCACAGATTATTCATGGTGTTTTGCATAGCTGGAATGTATCTTGGAGATTGTACTGTAACAGACCATGAATCAGTTGCAGTGTCATATCCAAATTTTATCACAGAGATGAATAAATTTGGTGCAAAAATTACAATACAATAAAAAAACAATTTCAAAAAAATAACTAAAAGATGAGAGGCGCGACCCTATATAGAGTGAAAAGCATTCTCCTCACCCGCATCGCCTTTGCGAAGATAACATGTGTTTTCGTAGAGTCGCGCAAATTATTTGTTAGAATTTGCATGTTTCTTCATGTTTACCATGTGTTATTGTATTATTTAAGATTTATTTATAATTTTTACAAGTAATTAGAACAAATAACATAATTTTTGCTGATTAAAAAAAATAGAATTAAGGCATCCGATCAAACCACTTTTCTACTATTTCTGTAATGAGGAATTATAAGCATCAATTTGCCCTTACAATATGTTGCATGGAAGTTCAATCGGACATCGTCTTGTGCTAACTAGTTTTGGTGAGAGTCACGGAAAATCCATAGGGGCAGTGCTAGACGGTTGTCCTGCAGGATTGGAAATTGATGAAAAAGAAATTCAAAAAATGTTAGATCTAAGAAAACCAGGTCAATCTATGATTTCAACCCAACGTAAGGAGGGAGACATCGTAGAAATTGTTTCAGGAGTTTTTAGAGGATATACAACTGGAGCACCAGTTACAATGATAATTTACAATACCGATCAAAAATCAACAGACTATGAAAATTTGAAAACAAAACTTAGACCAGGACATTCAGATTATCCAGCCATGATAAAATATAATCATTTTAATGATCATAGAGGAGGAGGTAGATTCTCCGGGAGATTAACAGCTACGCATGTGATGGGAGGCGCAATTGCAAGGAAGTTATTATTAGTAACACTTGGAATTAAAACCAATTCATTTACAACACAAATTGGAAAAATAAAAATGGAAGGCGAATTTAATGAAAAAATGATTGGTTTAATTTATAAAAATGAAGTAAGATGTCCTGAAGAAGAAACAGCAAAAAAAATGAAGACGTCAATATTAGATGCTAGGAAAAAAGGAGATTCACTTGGAGGGATAATTGAATCAATCACTACAGATGTTCCAGTTGGTTTAGGGGAACCAATTTTTAGTTCATTGGAATCTGATTTGAGTAAAGCAATATTTTCAATTCCATCTGTGAAAGGAATTGAGTTTGGTTCAGGATTTGAAGGTTCAAAATTATATGGCTCAGAAAATAATGATCTATATACAATAAAAAAAGGTAGGATAATAACAAAAACAAATAATTCGGGTGGAATTTTAGGGGGACTATCAAATGGTATGCCAATAACAATACGAATTGCATTTAAACCTGCATCATCAATAGCACAAAAACAAATTACAGTAGACATTAAAACCAAAAAGCATGCAACATTACAAGTAAAAGGAAGACATGATCCATGTGTAGTTCCAAGAGCACCTCCAGTAGTAGATTCGTTAGTAGCTCTAACCTTGGCAGACCATGCTCTTTTAGCTGGTACAATAAAGTCCGTATTATAAGAAAATGGCTGAAATTAACGAACTTCGTGATAAAATGGACGAAATCACCATTGAAATGATTAAGATGCTTAAAACAAGAACAAACGTTTCAAAAGAAATAGGAGAAATTAAAAAAAGCACAGGAAAAGGAATTACAGATGAAACGCGGGAGGATAATTTGCGTACTAAGATAATCACGTTATGTGATGAATTAGATTTTGATGAATCAATTGCCATGAGATTTTTAAATTTTTTGCTTAACGAATCTGTTAAAATTCAATCAGACAATAAGCAAACTCATCTATCAATTTTTCTTAAAGCAAAATCGATGGAGTTAGAAGGTAAGAAAATCATCCACATGGAAGTTGGAGAGCCTGATTTTTTACCACCTGAAATTGTAAAAAAAGCCCTTACAGAAGTTTTCGATAAAGGTTTTTTAAAATACGGTCAAGCACAGGGGATGCCATTGTTCAGAGACGCGATTGCAAAATATTCCTCTAAAAAATTTGGCGCAAGTGTTTCAAAAGACAACATAATAGTTAGTCCAGGTGCAAGATTTTCAATTTTCATTACAATCAATACATTGTTGAATCCTGGAGATGAATTGATCATCATTGAACCAGCGTGGCCTGCATATAAGGAATGTGCATTAAATTCAGGAGTTAAAGTGAGAGTGATTTCTACTACGTTAGAAGGAAAATGGGAGCCATCAATTGAACAAATTAAGAAAGTCATCAATGCGAATACAAAAATGATTGTATTGAACTATCCAAATAATCCAACAGGAAAAATTCTTCCAGAAAGATTGCAAGATGAGATTGTAAATTTAGCAATTGAAAACAATTTATACATTTTAAGTGATGAAATTTATTCTCAATATGCCTTCAAGAGTTGGAAAAGCGTATTATGCTATAATTATGATAAAAGTATCATTACACAGTCATTTTCAAAATCACATGCAATGACAGGATTTAGAATTGGCTATGCAATTGCAAGCTCCAAGATAATCAATAAACTATCCAAATTACAAGCACTTTGCCTCACAAATGTTTCTGAACCTATTCAGTATATTGCTATGAAAGCATTAGAAGCAGACATAACAAACAACACTAATACAGTACAAACCAGAATAAATGTATTGGCTGAAAAAGCAAAAGAGATGCAATTGAATTTTGTTGTCCCAGATGGTGCAATGTACATTTTTGCGCGTGTTAATCAAGAGGGACTTAATGGGGCAGAATTTGCAAATAGTCTTTTGGAGAAAGGATTGGCAGTAGCCCCAGGAGAAGGATTTGGGGAATATCAGAATTTCATTAGAATATCGGCATGTCAAGACGAAAAAATACTAATTGAGGGAATGAACATACTTAGTAATACCATTGGAGATAAAAAATGAAAACCATAACAGTAATTGGTGCAGGGGGGCAAATGGGACAATGGTTTGTCAAGTATTTTTCAGAAATTGGTTTTGATGTAACAGGTTTTGATACTGAAAATAAAATTCTAGGTAAAGGAATAATCCAGTCAGATTCGTTAGTTGGTGGAATTTTGAAAGCAGATTATGTAGTATTATGTACACCAACAAGGAGAACACCTGAAATCATACGATTGATTGCAAAAGAGATGAAACGTGGAACATATTTAATTGAAATTTCATCTGAAAAATCCAAAGTAGTTTCATCATTATTGAAAATGCCAGCAAAAATTAATCCAATATGCATTCACCCTATGTTTGGACCGGGTGCAAGATCCATTAAAGGACAAAATATAATTTCAATTCCAATAAAAGATGCCAAAAAAGAATTAGCTGTTGCAAAAGAACTTTTTGAGGGAGCAAATTTCATAACAATTGATGCAATAGAACATGATAAAAGAATTGCAGTCATATTGGGATTAACACATTTGATGAATCTTGTATTTGCAAACATAGTTTCAAAAGATGAAAAAATCTCATTAACAGAAAAAATGTCTGGAACAACTTTTAGAGTTCAGAAAACTCTTGCCGAAAGTATTATGACAGAGTCACCAGAATTAATTGAAACCATAATAGCAAATCCAGAAATAAGAAGAGTTGCAGAAGAATTCTGGAAGGACATAGGAAAATTACTCACCGCAGTACAAGAATCAAAAACAGAGGAAGTAATAGAGTACATTAAGGCTTGTCAAACTAGGCTTTCTGCAAATACAAATTTAGATGCATCATATAAAAGATTGACAAAAATGGTAAATGCCGTTGAAAAATAAACAAAATGCGCTCAACCAGGATTGTTACATCTTTTATTCAAGATGATCAAAAAATACTCATTCTTAAAAGAAGTAACAAAGTAAAAACAATGAAAGGGCTATGGGCAGGTGTTAGTGGAATAATAGAAAAAAATGAAGCGCCGTTAACTAGGGCAATAATTGAGATTTATGAAGAAACTGGTATTTTTGAAGACAAAATTAATTTGATCAGAATTGCAGATGTGTTTAGAGTAAATTCGCCACAGTATGAAAATCATGAGTGGGAAATCTATGGATTTTTGTTTGGAGCAAAAAATCCACAAATTAAACTAAATTGGGAAAATTCAGAATACAAGTGGATAGAGAAAGAGGAATTGCAAAAGTTCAGAACAGTTCCCAGTCTTGAAAAAGTATTATTCAATCTGTTGTAATTTGTCTACTTTTTCATATTTTCTTTGTTGTGGTAACATCACATACACGCAGGCACCACCGCACATTGTACAAGGGACATTATTTCCAGGGTGCTGACCAGTGCGACTATGAATTCTAGCGGCTTCTTCAGGATCAATAGATAGTGCAAGTTGTTTTTCCCAATCCAATGTACGTCGAGCCTCGGTCATCGCAAGATCCCATTTTATTGCCTTGTCACGAATTTTTACCAAATCACCTGCATGTGCAGCAATTCTATATGCAATTAAACCAGCTTTAACTTCTTCGGCATTTGGCAATGCAAGATGTTCCGATGGAGTGAGATAACATAGTAAATCCACGCCTTCACTTGCAGATACAGCGGCACCAATGGCACTAGCTATATGATCATGTCCAGATGCAACATCAGTCACCAAGGGACCTAAAACATAGTAAGGTACATTTCCAATTAAGGATTTGGCCAATCTAACGTTAGCAGCCACTTCATTTAATGGAACATGTCCAGGACCTTCAACCATTACTTGAATATCTTGCTCATGAGCACGCTTAGTTAGTTGTGCGACATTAATCATTTCTTGAATATGAAGTTCATCATGAGAATCAAGTATAGACCCAGGTCGCAAGGCATCACCTAAACTAA
>JAEMQG010000189.1 GCA_022758935.1 Candidatus Nitrosopumilus sp.
CAAATATGGAAGATATGAGAACACACCTACAAAAACAACACAGTTACAAAAAAGATAGATAGCTATATTGCTTTGACTGTTTTAACTACAGGTGGCCTAGCTTTTGTAAATACTCTAAATCCACAAATACATTTGATTTCAGGTAATCTAGACAATTCGGTATTCGTAGCATTAGTTCCACATCTTAAGCAAGAATAAATTACATCAAATGTTTCATTATGAATTTGCTCCGCACTTTCAGTCTCAAAATTTTCTTCTACCATAGTTATCATCAAAATTCCTATAATTTAAGGATACCAGATTATGTCAAAGATAATTCAATGTAAACATCATCAGGAATTTTTAGACGCATTAATTGTCTGATTGCCTTGTCATCAGCATTAATGTTAATTATTCTTCTATGCATCCTCATTTCCCATTTTTCATATGTTTCAGTTCCATTACCACAGGGAGATTTTCTAGTAGCAACATGTAATTTCTTAACAGGTAATGGAGTGGGCCCTTTAACTTTCACTCCTGTTTTTTTACCAATCCCCATAATCTCACCACAAACATCATCTAACTTTGCTAAATTGATGCTGGTTAGTTTGACACGGGCAGTTTGAGTCACTTCAACTCAACCTATGGTTTGAACTCTTCAGTAATTTCCTTAACAATTCCTGCTGCAATTGTTGCACCCATATCTCTGAGTGCAAATCTACCCATTTCAGGGAATTCCGAAAAAGTTTCAATGCAAGTTGGTCTAACAGGTCTAATTTTTACAATTGCTGCATCGCCAACTTTAAGGAATTTTGGATTTTCTTCTTCAACTGCACCAGTTGCCGGATTAATCCTTTGAAGGAATTCAGTAACAGTTGCTGCAACTTGAGAAGTGTGACAGTGCATGACTGGAGTATATCCAGGTGCAATAGCTGTTGGATGATGAATAACTATTATTTGTGCTTTGAATTCTTTTGCTACTTTTGGTGGTGCATCAGGAGTTCCTAAAACATCCCCTCTATGGATATCTTTCTTTTCAATACCTCTAAGATTAAAGCCAATGTTATCTCCTGCTTCAGCAGTTGGCATTTCTGTATGATGTGTTTCAATGGATTTAATTTCCCCCAATGCTCCTGAAGGCATTACAATAATTTTTTGCCCTGCTTTCATAACACCTGTTTCCACTCTACCCACAGGTACAGTTCCTACTCCAGTGATGGTGTAAACATCTTGAATTGGAACACGTAGTGGCTTACCAATTGGTTTTTCAGCAATAGTAAAATCATCAAATGCTTGTAGCAATGTCTTTCCAGTATACCAAGGCATATTTTCAGATTTTTTAACCAAGTTATCACCTTTCCATCCAGAAACTGGAATGAATGGTACATTTTCTAATTTATAACCTACAGATCTTACTAGTTTTTCACCCTTCTCTTTTGCTGCTTTGTATGCTGCCTCTTTATAATCAACTGAATCCATTTTGTTAATTGCCACAATTATTTGTCCCACACCTAGAGTTTTTAGCAAAAATGCGTGTTCTCTAGCTTGACCACCTGCAGCAATAGCTGTATCAGTTTCACCTTCTTTTGCTGAAAGTACCAAAATTGCGGCATCTGCTTCAGAAGCGCCAGTAATCATGTTTTTAATAAAGTCTCTATGACCTGGTGCATCAATTAATGTAAAGAAATATTTTGCAGACTCAAACTTTTGGAAAGCAAGATCAATTGTAATGCCCCTTTCTCTTTCATCTTTAATATTATCCATAACCCAAGCATATTTGAAAGTGTCACCTTTTCCAGTCTTCTCAGATTCTACTCCGTGTGCTGCAATTGTTCTTTCATCTACAACACCAAGATCCATTAAGAAATGACCCATAGTAGTGGATTTTCCATTATCAATATGACCTGTAACAATTAGGTTCAAGTGTGGTTTAACTGCCATATCAAATCTCTGTGCGAGGGGATTTATTACTGTTATGAATTTTTGAAAAAAAGTAAAAATTTTTCAAAAACTTTTTTGACAGAGATTTAAGAAATTACATATAAATCAAAGGAGAAATTAAGAGAGACATGAAAATTACAGTTTCAGTCATTAAAGCAGATGTAGGTGGAATTGGAGGACATACAAGGCCTAGTGACGGATTAATAAATGCAGTTAGAAATGTTGTCAAAAATGCCGGAGATTTGTTGATTGATCATTATATCGGATATTGTGGAGATGATGTACATATTGTAATGTCGCATACTCATGGTATAGACAATAATAAAATTCACAAGTTAGCATGGGATGCATTCATGGCAGGAACACAAGTAGCAAAAAAAGAGGGACTTTACGGAGCAGGACAAGATCTTCTAAAGGACTCTTTTTCAGGAAATGTAAAGGGAATGGGCCCAGGTGTCGCAGAAATGGAATTTGAAGAAAGACCGAATGAAGCATTTACTGTTTTTGCAGCAGATAAAACAGAACCAGGTGCATTCAACTATCCAATTTACAGAATGTTTGTAGATAGCTTAAGCAACACAGGACTAATTGTAAACAAATCACTATCAAGTGGAGTTAAAATTAATGTAATGGACGTAGAAGAAGGTAAAATAGCGGAACTTTCATTATGGGAAGACAAACCAACATTAGAAGCAGCGTTAATGTATCCTGGGAGATATGTAGTTTCAACAGTCACTACAAAAGAAGGAGAGCCTATTTTGGCAGCATCCACAGACAGACTACATAACATTGCAGGGACATATGTTGGAAAAGATGATCCGATATTATTAGTCAGAACGCAAAAGAATTTTCCTGCAACTGAAGAGGTAGGAAGTGTATTTAACAATCCACATTATGTTGCAGGAAACACAAGAGGTAGCCACAACATGCCATTAATGCCAGTAAAGCTAAACTCTGCAGCTTCGATCAATTTTTGTATTCCAATCGTTGAAGCACTTGTGTTTAGTATGCACGATGGAAAACTAGTAGGACCATTTGATGGATTTTCGACTCCAGATTGGGATTACATTAGAGAAATTGCAACAAAAAAGGCAATCGTGATGAGGAGTCAGGGATTTATTCATCCAGCAACACTAGTTCCATCAGAATTAGAATATGCAGAGGGATACAGGGCAAGAATGGATGTGTTGGAGACTAAAATGAAACCAATAGAAAAAGATCCTTCAGAAGGTCAAAAGAAAGAAAACTATGAAGATCCAGATTAGAAAATTAAAATCATAGAAGAACAGAAAAAGTTAAAAGAAAATATACACCAAAATATTCATGCAGAAAATTTTAAGGGTTTTTGATTGGAGAACCTATATCGGTACAGTAGTTGCAGTAATTTCATTTTCAAATTTTATGGCAGTATTATTTGGTCAAACCATACCTGGAATATTTATGACATTTTTCAGGTATGCTGGAGAGACAATAATTCTGATAGCAGTATTTTTGTTTGCACTTACATGGTTGTTAAAGGCAAAACCACATAATCGACCAAAAAAATACTCAATAGTAGTATTTGATGTGTTTGGGAGAAAAAGTGAAATCAGAGACATTCGGATTGAATTTAAGACACATGATGTAGCCTGGAGTTTTATGAAGCAATATAAAAAATCATACCCACTGTATAATTTCGCTCTTGTATCTGATCTTCCAAAATCAAGCAAACCAACTATTTTCAGATACATCTAGATTCAGACTTTTATTCAGGATCATATAACAGATTTAGAATGGAGTTTTCTGTTCTAGCTGATGCATTCAGTAAAATGGAATCAACTACAAAAAGATTAGAGTTAACACAGGATCTAGTAGAATTATTTGAAAAAACTCCACAGGATGTGATTTCGAGAATTGTTTATCTCTTACAAGGAAAATTAAGGCCAGATTTTGAAGGAATTGAATTAGGGGTTGCAGAGAAACTGGCAATTAGAGCAATAGCCAAATCTTCAGGTTCAGATAACGCTGAAAAGAAAATCGAGGAAGAGTATAGAAAAGGTGGAGATTTGGGACAGGCAGCATCCAAAATTCTAGAACAAAAAGAACAAACGACATTCATGGTTCAAGACATTACAGTTGAACGAGTGTATGAAAATTTATTTACAATTGCAAAACTTGTAGGTTCAAAAACTCAAGATAGAAAAATGAAATACATATCAGGATTACTTAACGATGCAAATCCAATCGAAGCTAAATTTATTTTAAAGATTTTACTCGGAACTCTTCGTTTAGGTATTGCAGAAAATACGGTAATGGATGCATTGGCCATTACGTTTACAGGTAATAAAGAAAATAGAAAAATTTTGGAGCATGCCTATAATGTATCAAGTGATTTGGGAAAAGTTGCAGAAGCTATTGCAAGCAAGGGATTGCAAGGAATAGAAAAATTTGAAATAAATTTGTTCAATCCTATTCGACCAATGTTAGCAGATAGAGTAAAGAGCGAATACGAAGCAATGGAGAAATTAGGAAACGCTTTTGCTGCAGAGTACAAATTAGATGGGGAAAGAATTCAATTACATATTGAAGGAGAGAATGTAAGATTATTTTCAAGAAGTTTGGAAAACATTACAAGTTATTATCCAGACATCGTAGAAAAGATTCCAAAGGCAATTCATGCAGAAAAGGTAATTTTAGAAGCAGAGGCAGTCGCTATCAATGAAAACACAGGAGATTTTTTACCATTTCAAGAGCTGATGCATAGAAGAAGAAAATACCAGGTGGAAAAAGCAGTATTACAATATCCAATCACAGTGAATTTTTTTGATGTGTTATATTATAATGGAAAAAGTTGTTTGGAAACAGGATATAAAGAGAGGCGGTGTCTTTTAGAAAAAATTGTAAAAGAGGATAATTTTGCAAAGCACATACCAATGACAATCATAAACAATGAAAGTGAAATTGAAGAGTTTTTGGAAAACAGTATTAATTCTGGATGTGAGGGTTTGATGTTAAAAATGTTAGATAAACCATATCAAGCGGGATCAAGAGGAAGTTATTGGTTAAAACTAAAACGGGAGTATAGAAATGAATTAGGAGATAGTTTAGATCTTGTGGTAATAGGTGCATTTTTTGGAAAAGGAAGGAGAACTGGAAAGTATGGGACTTTGCTTTTAGCTACATATGATGATGACAATGATAAGTTTACAAGCATTTGTAAAGTTGGAACGGGATTTACAGATGAAGATTTGGATCAGCTCTATCAAATATTGTCAAACAAAGTAACGATTAAAAAAAATCCAAAAATTGATAGTGCGATGGAAGCTGATGTATGGTTTGAACCAGAGTTGGTAGTAGAAGTAGTAGCATCAGAAATTACCCTTAGTCCAATTCACATGGCAGCAAGAAATCAAATTAGAAAAGATACTGGACTGGCACTAAGATTTCCAAAATTTACGGGAAAAATAAGACTGGAAAAAAATGCAGAGGACGCATCAACGAATGAGGAGATAATGACACTCTACAAAGGACAGAAAAAAGTTGCACATAGCAAAAATTTAATGTAGTTTATCTTCAAAAATCACCATAAATCATAGAGGATTTAAATTACCTGAGCATAAATTGAAATTTAGAAATGTATAGCGGAGAGCTTGAAGTTCAAGCAAAAAGAAAGGCTATAGCGGTTTTACAAGACGAGATTAACAGAATCTTAAACGCAGCTAGAGAACTTGCCACACTGCCAGACTTGATGATGAAAAAAGACAAGACAGGTGTCAAAAATGCACTCGAGCAGATATCAACTATCGAAGAAGAAGTAGAAAATCTTAGAAGAAAAATCACACGAGAAGTGGCCGATGTAGGAGGCCTGATAATGAATAGAGAGAACCTTCTCAACACAGCATACACAATGGATGAAATTGCAGGTTACATAACTGGAATCTCTTTCAAACTTTCTAACATCAAAATAACTACTCTGAAAAGTGCAAATCTAGATGGAGACATTACCAAATTGATTGAATTGGTAGTGGATGAAGTTTACAAGCTAAATGAGATCATACGAAGTCTTAGTACCAACACTGCTAATGCAATTGAACTAGCGCAAGAAACCCAGAAAATAGAACGAGAAATAGACATTAAATATAGACAGGCAACAATCAAACTTTTATCTGAAGTGACAAACACAAAAGAATTGTTACTCATAAAAGATGTGATTGAAGGAATTGAAGAGATGTCAGACAAATGTCAACGTGTTTCAGATTCTTTTATTCTGTTAGCATTAAGCCTATAAAAAACCACCACCAATCTTTTTACTTTAATGATTTTATTTTGTGATGTTTAGAAGATTCATTCAAAAATCAATACAAGTTACACTCAGAATGAAACTTGAGATCAATTGATGTCTCAAAGTGACAGAAATATGTATTGAACCCAAAACGGTTGACCGCAGTAAAAGATTGTAATGATGTAAAAAATACTCTGATCAAACTAGAGAATTCATATACGCAGATTATTTTAAATAAATAGATGAAAGGAGAATTGATTGAAAATAGAATAATAGTATGGAGTATTGAAGACTCCCGCAAGTTATTCAGTATTGGATATTATGGCAAACCAATTGGAATACCAAAACCAAAACCAGATGAAATTAACGTCCCTTTAATTTTGGATCTCATAGAAGGATTATACCTACTTGAAATTAAAAAAATCAGCATACACAAATCAGAACACAAGGTAACAATTGAAGAGATGACAGAAATTTGTAAAAAGGAATATCATGATTTTGACAAAAAATATCTAGTTTACAAAAATTTTCGAGATAAAGGATACATAATTAATCCAGGAATAAAATTTGGTTGTGATTTTGCAGTTTATGAAAAAGGACCAGGGATTGATCATGCTCCGTATCTGATTCAGGTATATAGTAGGAATGATCCAATCACATCAACTGGAATTGTGTTAGCAGGACGACTTGCTACAACAGTAAAAAAACAATTCATTTTAGCCATCCCAAAAGGAAGAGGCAGTGTGGATTTTCTTGCATTAGATTGGTGGAAAGCTTAGATTTTTTTTATGTGTCCAGCTATCCTGTCATAAATTTCAAAAAGATCTTTCGTGATTCCAAAATCAAGGTGATTTTTCCACTTGTTTCTAATTCGTATGGCGCCATCAGTGGGTTCCACATAGATACTAGCATCGTTTAGAGATTGTTTTGCAATCATTTCATTTAATATGACATCATCATTAAGATGTCTCGCAAGACTCCCACTACCATCCCACTGGACTTTAACAATAGTTTTTGAAGAAAAGTGACCCATTGTCGTAAGTTTTGTTTTTGCAACATAATTTGCAACTCCTTGATCAGTTTCTTTTCGAACAATAAAATGAGCTTGATATCTATCAAGTGCACCCCATGGCATTGGATTTGGATCTTGCATTGTTATCCCTTTTGAATAATTTGTATTATGTCAATATTAGAATTTTTAATATCAAGACAACCTCTATTTGTTATCATTCGCGGAGTTTGAGCAAAATATCTGCTGTAATAATCACCTTTTTCGACATCATCTGTTCCAATTTGTTTTGATTCAGAATCAACTCCGATCACCTTGAGCATGTCGCAAAATTTTTCAGGCCAGGATTGCAAAACAAATGTATCTGATTCTGTATCATGCATAAAAAATTAAGAGACATACCCACAAATAAAGATATCAAGAAGGAAATCTTAGACAAGTCAGTATAATTGCGCCTTATTTGACTGACTTTTTACACGTGGTTGTGGAAATTGTTTTAAATGATACCCAAATAACAATCCAGTCATCAAACTAGTTTACAGACATACAACAAGAGTAAAATTTCACTCGGGATTAAAATCATCACAGCCAGAATTGCATGGTTTGTTCATTACACCTTCACATTTTCCAAATTCATTGTGCATTATTCGGTGATGTCCACAAATACTACATTTTCCTCTAAAGAATGCAATGAGTTCATTTAACGAGATGCCAGATTTTTCAATTCTTGACTGTAATGAGGTGCCAGAAGTATCCATGGTCATGAAAATGTAAAATATCCTAGAAACTTAAGGCTTTAGAAAATGGAGTATTTTCATTATTAGAGGATAAGGGATACCTTAGGATTGGAAAAAATAAGGCATTCACTTGAGAATTCATGCAAAGCACATGTATTCGTAATCGTTGATGAATTAAATTTGAACGGTCAAGATATCAAAAAAAGAGATACAGTAATGGCAATATCTGAAGGAGATTTGATTTTCCAGGCAGATGAGATAGTAAACTCCTAATTTTAGAGTTCCCAAAAAAATTTCTGCCCGATCAGTCGTTAGATATTTAGGCTAATTATTAAAGGATGTAGAATCAGACCAATGAAAACCAACTAGAATGTTAATTTCCTCAACAATAGGTAAAAGTCTCAGAATTACAAAACATCATTGAATTCCAGCATCTATTGGAAGTAGTGACATGCATATTTCCAGAGCATACAAAATCATTTTTAACACTTGATTCATCCATTAGGCATATCCAAATAGTATGTCATGCACAAAGACAGAATTCATCTCAAAGAACTAATCAGTAATAACTTGTAATGACAAGCATTTATGAATATTTTAGGCGCTTTGATATCATGAGAATTATTCACATTGATGATCATCATGAAATCAGTTCAATTTTTTCGGATATTTTGACAATTGAAAATCATGATTTTCAGAGTGCAGTGGATGGTAAAGTAGGACTGGAGATGGTGTTGAAAAACAATTATGAATTAATTTTACTAGACTTGTACATGCCTGGCTATTCGGGTTTTGATTTTCTTGCAGATTTAAAAAGAAAAAAACCATCTGAAATAAGAAAGGTAATAATTTTAACTTCGCATCAACTAGATGAAGCTCAAACTCGATTTCTCATGAAACTTGGCATTGATTCAGTTCATCGAAAACCTATTTCTGTTCAGCGTCTTTTAACACATGTAGTAAAGCCGTTGCATTAGATGTGTAAATTTCATTAAATATTTACAGATTTCACATTTAATAATTCAGATAACGGTTAAGTATACTTTTGTTTAATTCTCATAAACTAATTGATTTAGAAGATAAAAGTTATTTCTGTTGAAAATAATCATCATCATCCAAATGGTACTAAATCCAATAATCCCTTTTCAAATTTTTTAAATATCAGATAGAAAAAAAGAGGGTGCACTGTTAGAGTCGTGCTAGAGAGATGTTACATGTGCAGGTTCAAATCTGCAGTTTTTGGTTTTTATTTTATAGGCAATAATAGTCAGCATGTTTTATTTACATTTGAGTGACGTTATGTTCTTCTGCATAAAAAAAGAGCGATGTGTTCTCTTCGTCACACGGTTTTGTTCTTATGAAATAA
Organism: Candidatus Nitrosopumilus sp.; assembly: GCA_022758935.1. Lineage (GTDB taxonomy): Archaea > Thermoproteota > Nitrososphaeria > Nitrososphaerales > Nitrosopumilaceae > Nitrosarchaeum. The sequence goes on from JAEMQG010000189.1 coordinate 9,294, forward strand.
ATTCATCCGGGTCAGACAAAAATGAATTAGAAATATTATTTATGACAATCACATCTACAACTGCTCGGTACACATCTATGATTTATGCAATCTTTACAACCTTTACTTCTGCCACTTTTTACTCTTAACCATTCATTATCCAATTAACTTACCTTTGAAATATTCTAAATGCTGTGTAAAATTAAGCGTATCTTTGATTATCAAATGACTCATTTTATTCAAATCAAAATTTATTAAATGAAAGAAACATTTGGAAAAAAATTAATGCCATTAGTAGAACCACAAAAGTGTATAGAGGATCTTATCAAAAGGGTGTTGCATCTGGACATATACAATCAAGATAAGACTTCATTAGATTTACAATATTTTCAATCTGCTCTGTTGATTTGTTACATAGTTTTCCATCTTGCCTATATGTACCGCCCAGAGACATAGTAACAACGGGTATCACATGAGGTGTCTGTTTCAAGATACATACTTGATAAAACCATAGGGATTTTTAAGAGAATAAAAAAGAGGTTTTTGAATCAAAAATAGAAATTACATGATCATATTGATTTTTTGTGCAAAAGACCGATTAAGCAATAAAATAGATCCTAAGTAGACTAGCTATAGAAATGTCCCTAGAGCAAAGATGTGAAACATGTGATAGACCAAAACTATTGTATGCAAAAACTAATTTGACGATTTGTCCATATTGCGATCCTAGATGTGAGAAATGTAGCCATCCTAAAAAAGATCACATCTATGTTGGGCATAACACTTGTCAATGGTGTGGAGAGTGTTCCTTGGTATGGAAATGGAACACTGAATCTTGGTATCTAAAATAAAGGTGAAATTTTCTTCATTGATTCTTTGATACTCGTAGAAACTTAGGGATTTAGAAATGAAAAGAATTTAGAACAGAGTTAGTTTTTAGATTGTTTAAACATGTAACACAATTCTAATTCAAACTAATTTGTATTAGTTCACAAAGGTTTGAATCCATACGGATGTTTTGAAAAATCATAAAATTTGTGCGTGTGGATTATAAAGAGAAATTCAGACGCCAGGTAAGGGATTCGAGCCCCTGCACGCTTGCGCGTAGCCGTTTTCGAGACGGCCGCCGTACCACTTGGCTAACCTGGCAAGAAATCTTGGAAGCACCCACATAATAAAGCAAATTAGAACAATAGATTAAATCCCGTTGTGTGAAGTTAATCTATATTAAATAATTCGTCTTGAAAGCGCTTAATTATCTGGGTTTTTGATTTACTCCATTCCTGCTCAGAGACATGATCAGAAAAAATAGAGTGAAATTCATAAAAGGATTTTGAATTATTCATAGTAATTATTTGTTTTTCTTCTTCAGTTAATGGAAAATATGAAACAATTTTAGAAAAATTATTTTGAGAATCTTTTTTTATCTGATATATTTTTTCTTTTAGATTTATAGGCAAATTCAAATGATTCATTATTTGGCATGATTTTTCTTTTTTATATATCCAATTACAATCAAAACATTGCTTTCTAGTATCCACCATATAGAGTAGTCAGACAAATCGTTGAAAGAACTAGCAGAGGATGTAACACGAAGATTTATTGCAAAACTTACCATGGCACCAAAATAAAACTTGTACCTGCCCAGAATAACCAACTCTTCATAATATACAAAAAAATAGAGAAAATAGGTATTTCAACTAGTTACCAACCAAAAGATAAACACAAAATAGTATAAAAAATCAGTAACAAGTAATGGGGCTGAATCTAAAAGAACTAGTAGTTAGAGAAAAAACAACGTTGGAGGCTTTTTCATCAAAAGTAATAGCCATTGATGCCTATAATGCAATTTATCAATTTCTAGCAAGCATACGTGGTCCTGACGGATTGCAGTTGTCAGATTCGGAAGGTAGGATCACCAGCCACCTTAGTGGATTGCTCTATAGAAATATCAACTTTTTGTCTTTAGGAATAAAACCAGTATACGTATTTGATGGAAAACCACCATCATTAAAAACTGCGGAAATTGAAAGGAGAAAACAAATCAAAAAAGATGCCACTGTAAAATATGAAAAGGCAATTGCAGAAGGAAATATGGAAGATGCAAGAAAATTTGCGCAGCAAACAACCAGCATGAAAGATGGCATGGTCAAAGAATCAAAACAAATTTTAACTTTTTTTGGAATTCCATACATTGATGCACCCTCTGAAGGAGAGGCAACCGCGGCGCACATGACAAATACAGGACAAGCATATGCGTCAGCAAGTCAAGATTTTGATTCGGTATTATGCGGAGCAAAAAGACTGATAAGAAATTTTACAAACAGTGGAAGAAGAAAAATTCCAAATAGAAACACGTACGTGGAAATTGAACCAGAGATAATTGAAACACAAAAAACATTAGATTTCTTGGGAATCACAAGAGAACAGTTAGTAGATGTTGGAATTTTAATTGGTACTGATTTTAATCCAAATGGTTTTGATAGAATAGGTCCAAAAACAGCATTAAAAATGATAAAGCAGCATTCACGATTAGAAGACATACCACAGATTCAAGAACAATTAAATGAAATTGATTATGAACAAATAAGGAAAATATTTCTTGAACCAATTGTGGGAGATGTGAAAGAAATAGTATTTGGAAATGTAGATTATGAAGGAATGGCAAATTATCTAGTCAAGGAAAGAAGTTTTTCAGAGGATAGAATACAATCATCATTAACTAGACTAAAAAAAGCTCTGGAAAAAAAGAGTCATAATTTAGACAAGTGGTTTAGCTAGATAAATTCATTTTTTATACTTCAAGTGTTGACTAATTTCTGTGCGTAAAAGAGTCACATTTTCAACAAAGTTTATTTTTCAAGCCAGTTTTTTTTCTATCTTTTTTAATTCATTTAGATACGGCAGATATTTTCTTTCCAGCTTTTGATTCTCAATTCTTTCTTTTTTGAGTACTTGTGCAAGATCCTCGGCAATATGTAAAAAACCACTTGAATTTTGATTCTTTGTGTATTCTGTCCATGCTTTAAGGAATTTTTGCTTGACTTGCCTTTCTTCCACCTTTGTTTCCCTCCAAGAATTACCTTCGGAAAGAATGATTGAATGTACTTTACGCTCTAGTTGTATTCGCTTTTTTCTTAAATCATTGTGGGTATTCACATATACAAATTACAAAATTTCTATAAAAGGTTCCTCCCCGAAACTTGTAATTTTCGGGAGAAAATGAATTTGCCATACCACATTCACTTTCTCCCGGATTTAGCAAAAATATGCATTAAAGAAATTCGGGGAGAAAATAGCACATCATAAATTGATTGAATCAATGGCAGAAAAAATCTTTCTTCTTGGCAAGAATAATCTATAAAAAACATTAATGATCATTCTAAACCTTCAAGTTCAAACTAGCATCAAAACACTCTCTTGCCTCATCATATCTTTCTAGTTTTACCAAAGCATCACCTTTTTGACGCCAAAAATTATTATCTTCTGGTTTGATTCTGATTGCTTGATCAAAACACGGTACTGCCTCTTCATATCTTTGCAACCTAACCAAACTAATGCCCTTGTTATACCATGCATCAGAAAATTCTGGCTTGGTTCTTATCGCTTGTTCATACACGTTTATTGCTTCTTTGATTCTGTCAAGAATGTATAATGCATTACCTTTCTTAAGCAATGAAATATGGTCAGTTGGTTCTATTCCAATTGCCTCATCATAGCATTTTATTGACTCTACATATTTCCTAATTTCATCTAGTGCCAGTCCTTTGAAATACCATGCATCATGATTATCAAGTTGGATTCTGATTGCCTGATCATAGCATTTTATGGAATCTTGATATTTCTTTAATTGTAATAATACGCATCCTTTGTCAAACAGTGCCTTAGGATAGTCAGGTTTTATTCTTATTACTTGATCAAAACATTGTATCGCCTCTTCATATTTGCCTAGATTGAATAATACACGACCTTTGTTCTCCCATACTTGATAATCATCTGCTTTAATTCTGTGTGCCTCTTCATAGTATTTTTTTGCCTCCTCATACCTATCTAATTTGGATAGCGAATTAGCTTTGCCATTTAACGCATCAAAACTCTTTGGATCAATACTCAGTGCTTTATCAAAATATTTGATTGCCTCAGTACACTTACCTAAATTATAAAGTTCAGAGGCATGACTATACAATTCAGCAAAATCATATGTCTTGATTACAAAAGATTCGCTACTGCGAAATCGTTTTCCTGACAAGTCTCGTCTTAGAAAATCTTCTGTATAACCGTCAAATTCGACAGTAACAAGAAAGAAACCTTTGCGAGGTTTACCGTCTTCAAATATTACCAGATTATTCTGCCAAGAATAATCAATTACTGTTCCTTTACGACCGTCCCTTGTTGTGACCTCATCTCCTTTCCAGTATGTGATAGGAAAACCGCCAATATGAGGACTGTTCCATTGAGTTTCAATTGTGACAGGACTATTCCATTTTGTTGCAATTGGAGAGTGAGACATGGAATAGTAATTGCAAAATAATATTTAATGATTTAACTACACTTAACCTGATGTGTTGTATTATTAAGTAATGCTTAACTTTTACGCATGGAAA
>JAEMQG010000147.1 GCA_022758935.1 Candidatus Nitrosopumilus sp.
CATTGAACACATACTTGATCTATGTTATCAACACTGGTGTATTTTTTTGATTGATCAAAGCCAAATCCACCATCTTGAGGTCCAACCATGTCTAACTTCACATCAAAGCAGTATTTCTACTTCGCTAACAAGGTTATAAAATAATGTACATCGTAGGAACAGAAATAGATTAGTACTTAATTTCCATAATATTAGAAAATCAAACTTGCAGAAAGATCGAAAATTTTGATGACACGTTTTTCAAAATGTATGTATTTTCAGATACTTTTTATACTCATGCTAGAAATCATTTAGGATTCATCTCAAGTTGCAGTATATTTGAATCTCAACTTATTACTGCTTTGATTGTAGGAACATCTAACATCTCTTATTGTAGATATTCAGATAATGTAAAAATTAGATCAGCAAAAAAAGACAAATGAAACTTTTTGATTTGTCATTCTATTAATCTTAAATCATATAACTCAGATAGATGAAATTACTTGTAATATTATTTTGTGACAATAAAAATGATTTTTACGTTATTTTTATTAACAACAAAGTAACTCGAGATATGATAACAAATGGATTGTGAAAAATGTGAGACACGACTTGTTGAAACACAAACACAAAATGGCATGACTTTGGGATATTGTAATAATCATTTTTGCCCTCTATTTGGGAAATCGGTTTTTCAGCAGCCCATGTCATAATTAAAATATCAATCTCAAAAATTTTTATATTTTTATACAAATTGAAATTCATGTCAATTGCCAAGGTAGGATTTCATACCAGAAGTATAACAAAATAATGTATTTTAATGAGAAAATGATGCTCGATTGAATTTTTTAAATCTGTTCTATATGTTTTGACTATTTCTTCAATTTCAAATGTATCACTGAATCCTCCAACGTGTGTTCTCACAGCTTTAGATGAGGATATAATGTGCACTCTTTAATTTTTCATACATAGTAACCATAAAATCAATTTGATTTTTACATTTCCAAATTTACTTGATATTTGGAAATGTTTGAGTAATCTCTGAAGGAATTTCTTTTATTCTTCGTTGTACATACGCTTCGATCGATTTTCTTATTGAAGAATAATTCATCACATGTATGGCTAATTGATTATACTTGTTTTTCAGTCATTATTTTTGTCAGATTTTTTTTCAGATTCTGGTTTGTCCCATAAGTGCATTGTTCCTCGAATCATAAAAGAACCAACAATAATTGCGACTATTCCACCAATAATAAAAAGAAAAAAATGTCCTATACTTTTCAAATTTGCCAACAAATATTATATGTCTAATGTATAATTATAATTGTCTGATAAAGAAATAATAGAATAATGAAAAATGACAGGTGTAGATGATTTGCAACAATAAAAAAATTGGATGTTATCATGATAATTCAATTCATTTCGAAGGAAGTGGTAAATGTCTAGTAAAAGGCTGTAAATGCGAAAAATATCAAAAAAGTAGTTAGTACGGGTTTTCCATATTTAATTAAAATTTTAGTGAACTAGATACATAAAATGACAATTCCAAGTATCGAAAGTATTTGATAATTTTTAAATCCTCAAATTTAAAAAATCCCAATATAAAAAATAGAGCTAAAAATTAACAATCAAAGTTAGATTTTAATTGAGATTAGACAATTTATGTTCCAGTTCTTGAATTTCTTTTTGGTACATTTCAGCTTTGGTCTGAGCAAATTGTTTTTGTGCATGAACTATTGCAATTAGTGCTTCTTTGTAATTAGAATCACCTTCTTTGAGGACATTACAGGAATCAAGCGAAGTCAAATGACCGGTAACTGTTGCAATTGCACCTTTTTGATTAAATTTTACAATTCCACCAAAGGCTTCAATCATCATATATCCTGATTCAGATTTGCATTTGTAGGTAACTCTGCCTGTTTCAGTATTAAATAATTGTGTTATTCCTCCTGGCATTTTTGTAACAGTGACTGTCATAAAATATTGAAAAGATATGAAGTATTAATGATTTTAGAAAAACGATTGTTAGGCAGCATTATTTGCGGCAGGAGATTCATCAGAGGCTGCAAGAATTTTATCTATCGTATTAATTGCAATCTTGTCTCTTCCAATTAGTTCAAACTTTTTTATCAGAGTTTCGAACTTTGTTTCCTCTTGCACTTGCTCATTGACAAACCATTCCAGAAATGCATATGTCGGATAATCTTTGTCTTTTTGTGCAATTTCAACCATCTTGTGTATTGCACTAGTAACTGTTTGTTCGCTATTAAGTGCGGTTTTTAGAATGAATTCCAAAGATTTGAAACTACTTGCAGGTAATTTTGTTGCAGGAATTACCGCCGGAACTCCCAAATTATTTAGGTAATGAATAATTTTTAGCATGTGTGTTCTTTCTTCATAAGATTGAGCATAAAAGAAACTAGCACCGCCCTCATATCCAGTAATTTCACACCAAGATGCCATTGAAAGATAGTTGTTTGATGCGTTTGCTTCAAGAACAATTTGGTTGTTTAATGCATTTTGCATATTTTGGGAAATTTTCATAGAATTGGTTAATTTAGCTAGATTAAAAATTATTGCATCCAAGACAATCGTAGATTGTGATACAACACTAAACATAAAACCTAATCATATTTCTAACTAAAGGCGCCTATGTTTGATGTAAATGGATGGAATAGATTACATTAAGTAAAGATATCAATTTCAGGAGGATCATTTTCAGTATTGCCATGGACTAAAACAGGCGACAGAAGACATCTAAACATATCATGGCAAGTTCCAAATTCGGTTGGAGGCATAATGCATTATATCTTTACAACAAATGAGACGCCTTAATTGAAATGAATATTACGATTACACCATAATCAAAAAATAACTTTAAATAAAAAAATCAAAGTTAAATATTAGCAGATAATAATTTTCTTATGCTTTTTGGAGTTTTTGCAATACATAGTCCAGAACTGTGCCCACTAAACAATGAAAACAGTAAGAAAATTTTCATGAGTCTTAAAGTCAATATGGAAAGAGAGATGAAAAAATACAACATAAATAAAATTGTTGAATTTTATATGTCTGTTTTAGAACATGAATGGATAATAGTTATCGATGCGGTTCATGCACATGACATAGAAAAACTATGTATCGATGTTGGAATTTCATCTTTAAGCACTGTCAAAATAGTTCCAATGAATCTCTATGATGATACAATCAAAAGATTTGAATCAAAGTAATAGAATTTACAATTATTTCTTAAACCTAAGATATTTCAACGTATAATTATTTTCTGTTCCTTATCATGATATGAGATACGGGTGTTCATTTGCTCACGCATATTTTTTATGTTGAATTTTTGTAAAATAAATTCGAATATTTTTCTAATGAATTTTATTTTGGTTAAAAATTATTCAAAGGTAATTTCATCAGGGAGATTTTAAAGAAATACCCACACATGAAAAACCAATTCTATCTAGAATTTCAGATCCTTTATTCCAGAGAACTGATAAAAGTTAGCAATATCTTGCAAATATGTTGATGTTTTAGATGGTTCTGGAGATATAATTCAAACTTGGTTATTTACTAGGTGTGAAATTACTAGCTATGGAACATCAATATTTAATTCAGAGTAAATCACCCCCATGCATCAAATAAGCAATGAATTTGTAGAATTGTTTTTTATCTGTGCTTGGTAATGATCCTGGAAAAAACGTTGGATTTACGTCTCGAAAATTATACGTTTTACCAAGAGGATCATTAGGAGATTTACTAGCGGAAGTCATCTCAAATTTTTCAAAAAAGTGAACTTGTATTGGTGATACAATATTAGATATTGTAACTTTAAAGGATTGAGTTCGTTCTTCCTCAGTCAAAATAGTCGATGCAGCAGTTATTTTGGTGATTGGAGTCTGAATTTCAATAATTCCATTCGAGATAAGATATTCCAATGATTCAACATAATCGGCTTCACTAATAGAATTCTCAGAGCACCATTTTGCGTTATTTTTTACCCAATCAGGAATAGAATAATCAGTAGCATAGGCAGTTAATGAAAAACTGACAATCCCAACAACAGAGATTACAAACAATATTGAAAAAAGGGTGTTTTTCCATCAAGAAAAGACTTCAATAACATATAGATTTTTTATTATTTTTAAACTATGGTGTAGGTTTTTGAAGTTGAGAGGGTTATTTCATAAAACAATTCACAGTATGATCATTCACCATACCAACTGCCTGCATGAAAGCATAGCAAATCGTAGGACCTACAAAATTAAATCCACGATTCCTTAGATCATTACTCATTTTTTCAGAAATATTAGTAGACACAGGTAGATCAGAGAGTTTTTTAAAATTATTTATTATGGGCTTGTGATTTACAAAATTCCAAATGTAGTTATCAAAGGAGTTAAATTCTTTCTGAATTTCTAAAAAGTGTTTTGCGTTATTGATTACAGATGTAATCTTTAATCTATTTCGAATTATTTCTGGATTATCTAGTAATTTTTCTACATGTTTTGAAGTGTATTTAGAAACCTTGAGAGGATCAAAATTAGAAAATGCTTTTCGATACCCGTCTCGTCTTTTAAGAATGGTAGACCAAGACAATCCAGCTTGTGCTCCTTCTAGGACTAGAAATTCAAATAATACCCTATCACGGTGTTGTGGAATTCCCCATTCGTTATCATGGTATTCTATGTTAAGATCATCTTTTGCCCAGGTACATCTAATTTTCATATTAAGACTAATCAATTTACCATAAAATAATAGTTACCAGATTATGAGTAGAGTATGAAAATCAGTCAACAACTAGTTCAAATTAATAGAAATTTCATAATTTGTTTTATTGTTTCAGCCTCACTTTCGGCAGTTATTGCACAATCCTTATCAGAGTATGAGAGTCAAATTACAACTACAATCACCATTGGAACTGGGTATATGGTTTATTTTGGAATTTTCTCAGCTCTATTTTATTTAGATAATAAAAATAGATACAAGCAAATGAAAACAAGTTTAATTAGAAAAGAACTGCTTAGTATGATTTCATCATTTGGAATGGGTGAAATTATCTATCTTGTAATTAGGTGGCCATCATTATACTATTTTCTTGAACTAGGTATAGAGGCATATATTGCATCACTGATATCAGAGGTCATATCCACTGCATGCTACATGATGACAGTATCAATTTTTTTGAGAAAGACAAAGACATTCTAGAACAAGAATCTCATTTTAAATTAAAATGTTCAATAATTGAAGAGAATTAAAATATGAGACAATTTGGATTACAAGTTCAATCCATATTAGATATGATCAACTCATGAGTGAAAGTTACAGACTAGTAATAAAGGATGGATGAAAGGCGGGCTCGGTCGGATTTGAACCGACGACCTAACGCTCCGCAAGCGTTCGCACTATCCAAGCTATGCAACGAGTCAAACAGATTCTGGCTATATCAAATTTTTAAAAACGTTTGGTATTTCTAAAAAATTATGCTTCTTTTTCTGCCTTGTTAACATAGACATAATTCATTATCAAACCTGCAATTATACCGCCTAGAATTGGTGCTGCCCAATACATCCAGTGGAATTCCCAAAATCCAGAAATTAGTGCTGGACCAAATGTTCTTGCAGGATTTACAGATGCACCAGTTAATGGGATTGCAACTAGATGTATCAAAAATATCATTCCACCTATTGTAAAACCGTGCCATCCAGGAGATGCCTTTTTGTGAACAGCTGTCATGAAAATTACAAGTACTAGGAAAAATGTTAAAACGGCCTCTATTGCAAATCCAGATTCAACACTTTTGTTAAGAAGATCGCTTGGCCCACGTTGTACACCAAAGAATACTTTAGCTCCAAGGTCAGGTAAAATCGCTTTCAGTGTAGCAGCCGCTGCAACTGCGCCAATTAATTGTGAAATAATATAACCAATGCCATCGACAATTCCAATCTTTCTAGTTATCATCATAGGAATTGTAACTGCTGGATTGATGTGAGCCCCAGATACATGTCCAAATGCATATATCATTAAAGCAATTGCGCCGCCATGTGCAAGTGCAATAAACAGAACAGCTAGAGTGGTTAATCCACCCTCAAAAGAAATTACTACAATTACTGAAAGTGGACCAAAAAATACTAAACCATATGTTGCAATTGCTTCAGCAAGATATGCTCTAGGATTCACCATTAAGCAAAAACTGAATCATTTTCCATATAAAAGATTCGAAAATATGTCATCATAATATGTAATTAAAAAGTAATTAATTATGGAAAATGAATAGAAGATATCATGATAAAAGAAGGAGATCAAGTCCCAAAATTTGAGATAAATGATGCAAACGGGAATAGAGTAAAATCAAGTGATTTTAAGGGTAAAAAACATGTCATTTACTTTTATCCAAAAGACTTCACACCTGGCTGTACAACAGAAGCAGATGAATTTTCCAAAGATTACAAAAAATTTCAAAAGGAAGGAATCGAGATAATAGGCATCAGTCCAGATGACGTAGAATCCCATAAAAAATTTTGTGAGAAAATGGGGATAAAATATTCACTTCTCGCAGACGTTGATAAAGTAGTATCAAAACAATTTGACGTTTGGGGCAAAAAACAATTTATGGGAAGAGAATACTTGGGAGTAACAAGAAGCACGTTTTTGGTTGATGAAAAAGGAAAAATTTTCAAAATATACCCCAAAGTAAAAGCGGCAGGACATTCAAAAGATGTACTAGATGATTTTTTAAAATTAGATTAAAGAATCATGCTTCCAGCAGTTATAGTTGTAGATAGTTGTGTTTTTGTTTCAGCTGCCTTTGGTGCATCTGTTGGCGTTACATCAAATCCCTTTGGCAGTACCCCTTTTGGTTTTACTTTAGCTAGTTTTACCTGAGAGAGGTCTGCACCATCCGTATTGACTTCAAGATGTCTAGATAATTTATTCAATTTAGCTTCTAATTCTGCAATCTTGTTTTCAAGATCTTGTTTTGTAGTCACTTTTTTAGCGGGCATACTTTCAATAAACGCTTATTATTTATTTACATTATGATCTAATGAATTTTTAGCTAATTAATTTCAAAAATCAGATAATAAAATGGAAAAGGTGACAGGTATGTAATAATTTTACAGGACAGTTTGGATAAAACTCTAAAATTCGAGGTCTGTAGAACGGTTAGCAAAAAATCGATTAACTGACAAGGGCGCCATTAAAAATAGAAAATAAAGAAATTATTGAATTAGAAACCTTTTGGCAACGTACCGCGCGTTGTATTTGTTCTAGATTTAACCTCTTCTTCAACAGCTTTTTGATATGCCTCTTCTTCTTCAATTCGTTGTTGTTCTATTCTTTGTAAGTAACCTTGTTCATATTCTTCTAACTGTTCTTTTTTGGTTTTTCTAGAATCACTAGCAGATGAAACTTGAGATTGTTCCGTTCCTTTTGGCAACGTACCTTTGGATAGTTTTGGTGGAGGTGCTTGATATGTTTGAGCTTGTGTAACGGAGCCATCTACAGTTAAAGATGTACCACTAAAACTACCAAACATTTTGTCTGCTGGATGATATGCAAGTCTTGCTCTTGTTGCAAAGTACTGGTTTGATGGTTGTGTGTATCCAGGTACTTTTAATTTTTGATCAGTCCAATTTGTTGTTGGAACTTTACCTACTGGAGCAGTTCTTCTTACAAAGTATCTATTTGGAGCTGGAGAATAACCGGTA
>JAEMQG010000061.1 GCA_022758935.1 Candidatus Nitrosopumilus sp.
AAAATTCAATAATCCTCTAAATTTTATACGGACTTAAAGATTTAGGAAAAAATGAAAGACAGCATAAACATGTTCATTGAAATTCTCACAAGTCGCCAAGTCATCTTTCATTAAATGCCCTTATCTTTTTGAAACTTAAGGATTTTGAAGATGTTTCCAGCAGTTAAATCAACGAGGAAGAATCAGGAAAACCACAACAATATCAGGTGTAATATCTCTTGTTTTCCTCTCCACTATCTATTTTTAGATAATAGATTCCCCGTCGTCACAATTCAGTGAAAATCATATTTAACTTGTTTTGAGTAATTTCTTAACATTTGTTAAAAAAAAATAATAATTTTAAATGAATTTAAGAAAATGGACAATCCACGGCAGAGTGAAATTTTGAATAATGCTGTTTGAAGGATTTCATCAATGACTAAAAATTTCAAATCATTGCTTGCTTTTCATTCATACGGTTTGTTAATTCATTTGGATTTGCTGAAAGAATGATCATTCTATAATGGATGGCTTTTTACATGTACTTGCCAATTTTTTCAAACTGGGAATTACTTTTATTTTGTTTATTTGGATGAATCTTATGGATAACGCCAAAGTTGCACTAATTGGCGGATTTTGTATTGTTACAGCGTTATCCGTGATGCTAGTTTTTCTTAGATAGGGTTTTTGACAATATTGCTAAAATACTGGATGTTTAGCACCACTATCTGTTGGGCGAAAAAGAGGCATTGGCATTTCTTAAGAAAAGCAACAAATCAATTATCAAGGCTTGGGAAAATTACAAGGTACAGGTTGGTCACTCTGAGAACACTCAGCTAAATGGTGTCTTTAAGCAAATGTTCAAAGCATGGACACTGTCGAATCAAAAGGCAATAGATCTTCTTGAAGATAACCACAAAAAAATTGTAAAGAAAACACCAATTACAAAAGAAAAAAAGCCAGAGAAAACAAATCACAAAAGCAACTGAATTTCTATATTTCTGATTTTATCGATATTATTATTAAAAATTATATAAAAAATAGAGAGAGACTAGCCCTCAAATTGGTAGAGTTGATGTTTTAATTCTTTAATTTGTTGCTCGATGATTCGTTTTTCTAGGCGTATGTTTTCAGCAATCACATGATTGACTCTAAAAAAATACTCAAAAAACAATAAGACAGGAAAAGTTGATTGAACTGGAAATTATTCGTTAAGCAATTTCTGAATCATTGATTCGGCATTGCCTGATCCACCAAAAGAAACATCTCGTAAAATTCCTTTTCTGTCCACTAGTATCATTGAAGGAGTTCCACGCAGCGCAAATTTCTCAAATGTCTCTGCAGAGTATTCCTTTGATTTCATATAGCCTTTGACTCTCTGAATAATTTGATCTTTATATATTTCAGACTTTGAATCAAAATCTGGGATTTGCTGATAAATGAACTGCATTATTTTTTCTTGGTTAACCAATCCATTTGGTTGAGTTAACTTGTCCATTCCAAGTGGAAATGGAATTTTGTATGGTAATTTATCACCTGGTAATAATTGACCGTACATCGAAAGTGCTTTTTGTGTCTCACCAACAACTTGACCCGTCTCTGCCAACATTTTCAAATTATCTAAATTATTTTTATCAAAATCTTCAAACGCAGTAGCAATTCCTATTACGCGAACGCCATCGTCTTTGTATTTGTTGTATATCTCAATTGCTTCAGGGAGTGCATGCATAAAGCAGCCTGGACAATTTACCTGAAACACTTCTACTAGAACAATGTGATCTTTTTCCTGGTCAATGTTTGTGGGTGCTCCTTGGACCCAATCTGATACTTCAAAATTTGGGGCTTTTTGTCCAATTATTGCACTCATTATGCCATCTTATTTTTTTTCTATTAAATAGATAACGCCCCTACTTTTAGATCTACCGCGTAACCTAATATAGGACAAAAAAAAACTCAACAAAATGCTTGCAGTAACTCAAGATAGATTGCATCTCTTTTCAGAAATGGAAGAAAGATATGAAAAAAAAGATTCTGCATATTTTGTAACTCTGTTGACTCATCCGGATTATGTAATTAGGACTAGGGCAACTTGCATTCTAGTTGATTTTGGAGGCGAAGACAAGGTGCCCCATATTGCCAAAGTTCTCAAAAATGATGAAAATGAACTGGTAAGGCATGAGGCTGCCTTTTCACTGGGACAAATGTGCCTGTCAAGCTGTATACCCCCGCTTGCAGATGCTACACTCAATGACCCTAGCATGTTTGTAAGACACGAAGCTGCAATTGCATTGGGAGTAATTGGCTCAAAAGAGGCAAAATATGTCCTGGAAAAAGCTCTAAATGATCCTGATAGACCGGTCGTGGATTCGGCAATTGTTGCCTTGTCTAATATTGAATTTATGGAAAAGTTAAGTAAGAATGAGAAGTTTGCAAAGTTGACAGGTGGATGAGATGAACTTTACAGTTGGAATTATTGCGGCAGTGGGAATTTTGGTTGCAATTAGTCTAGTTATGATTTCAATGGATCCGGGATATCTTTCTGGCATTCCAGTAAAACCTGTTAAGGAACAAATTGCATGCACATTGGATTACACTCCAATGTGTGGTGTTGATGGTGTTACTTATGGCAACATGTGTATGTTAAATGCTACAAAAATAAAATTAGATCATCCCGGTGAATGTATTACAATTAAACCACTACAAACGGGTTGGCAACGAATGGAATCTTTACAGCATCAAGGCATTGGTCATGAATCTCATCAAGCTGTAATGATTTTGCCTCTTAGTGACAAAGTTTATTCTGGTACATTGCAATATGATGCATCTGAACCAGTTCAACTAATTACATTACATGGTCCATTAAAAGAGGGAGAGGATAAAGGACAAGCGACATGGACACTTGATGGTGTGACAAAATATGCATTGACATTTGTTGATCAAAAAAATGCAACAGGTACATGGATATTTTCAGGAAATGCACTAGCAGTACACACAAAGAAAACTACACCATTCACTCTTGATTATAAACTAGAAAATACAGATAAAGAAATTTCTGAAATTGTAAAGACTGGCACGATGCAATCTCAGCAAGACCCAGGTCTAGGAGAATCTGAGCAGCTTGCAATGATTCTTGCTCCATCTAGTGATGTTTATTCGGGAATTATTTCCTACTCTGCATCAGAACCAATTCAAATAGTTACAATGCATGGTCCGCTTGGTCCAACAGAAAGACCCGTAAGAGCTTGGATGCCAGACGGTGAATCAATGTATGCATTTAATCTAGTAAATTCTACAAGCAAGATGGGCTCTTTGGAATTTTCTGGAAATGCTTTGGCTGTTTACAGAAATAATAGTACCCAGTTTACTGTAAGTTATTCTGTTAGTGCAACTAGTGAACCTGTGGAAATTCCCCATACTGGAATGCCTGTGGCTCCAGTGACATTTACAGTTTCAATTCCTCAAGGTGTCTCATCTCAGGGCTGCGAAGTTACTAAAGAGTGCTATCTTTCAGATTCTGTGGAAATCAGAGTTCATGATACAGTAATTTGGAGCAATGATGACACTGCAGCACACACTGTAACTAGTGGCAGTCCTGCAAGTGGCTCTGATGGAGTTTTTGATTCAGGCTTGTTTATGGCAGGAAATACTTTTGCCAATACGTTTGATGAGGCTGGAACCTATCCTTACTTTTGCATGGTTCACCCTTGGATGACTGGAGAGATTGTTGTAACAGAAATTAATGATATGATCGTAAACCCAATTGCAGTTGGGGAACCATCTGTATCTGAGGATGGTGTATCCACTGAGAAAGTAAAGACAATGGTTTCAAACGCAATTACTTTGTATGATAAAATAGGTACAGCCTCTTTTGAGTCATTTAATTCTGGTCCTGATTTCCACGATGGTAATCTCTATGTCTTTGTATTCAGAGATTCAGATACTATTATGGTATCTCATGGAGCAAGTGAGAGTATGATTGGAAAGCCTGTAAATAAAATTCTTGATGTTAATGGAGATAGTATTGGTAAGATGATTCATGAAAAAGCTACCGCAGAAGGTGCTTGGGTAAAATATCTATGGACAGATCCTTTAGACCAAAAAATTTATCCAAAAAACTCTTGGGTAATTGTTCATGATGGCTATATTTTTGGCAGTGGTTCATACGATGATGTAGAACCAATTGTACCTGTACCACCTGAAAATGCAACTGCTACTACACCCGTACCTAAACCTGAAACTGTACCCGAAAATGCAACTGTATCTGTACCTGAAGAAAAACGTGCAGCTCCTGTAGAAGTAAAGATGGCTATTGGTGCTGGGGCTCCTGGATGCGAGGAGACACAAGAGTGCTATCTTCCATACAAAGCTGAAATTTACCCTGGCGAACCAGTAGTTTGTAATAATGTCGACTCTGCAGCTCACACTGTAACTAGCGGCATACCCGGAACTGCAGATGGCAAATTTGATTCGGGAATGATAATGTCTGGCCAGACATGGCAATTTTTATTTACTGACTCTGGAGAGTATGACTATTATTGTATGATTCATCCTTGGATGACTGGCAAAGTTATTGTTAGTTAGATTCTGAAAATTTCTTTACGCATTTGGAATCGACTTTAAAAAATCAAAGAGACTAAAATAAGGTGAATAATAAAAAAAAGAAAAAACAATTACTCTAGTTTTTTGCTAGGGTAAATGGGGTTGTCCATGATTGGACAATGTTCTTATTCAAATCAACAAATGAATTTACATTTTCATTAAATGTTTTAATGTTTTGTACGGTTGCATCAATTGTAGTTTTTACAATTTGATTTTGTACAGTATTTGCTTGTGCAACTTGTTTGCTGATGTCTACAAATGCGGTTTTTGTTGCATCTGGAATTTCAGATGAAAATCCATTCTTTTTTGCAAATTCTTGTTGCATTGAGATTGAAGCATCGATTGTTTTTTCACAAGTTTTGACACATTCTTCTTGTAGGTGTGTCAATGACTGAACATACTGTGGTACATTTTTTGTAATACTTTCAAAATATTTTTGGACATTTTGCTTGTATACTGAATAAACATTTTCTGATTGATTTGATTGTGGTGTCTGTGTATTCATATGCCTACATGAACCTATGGTTATATAAACCATTGGTAATAAGTGGTAATTAATGGTTGTAACTACCAATGATTATAAGGGGGGAGAAAAAATCACAAAATATGACGTACAGAACAAGTATGCAAATAATATCTGATCTTCTTTGTGCTACAAATGACTCTGGATTAGATGGAATCAAGACGACACGATTATTGAATAAGGTAAATTTATCGCACTCCAGACTGTTAAAAATATTGGATACTCTGACAGGTTCTGGTCTGGTAAATAGGATAGAATTTGATGGCAAAAATACAATCGTAATTACTGAAAAAGGAAGACAATATCTAGAGTCTTATTTGAAATTCTCTAGCATTGCCGAATCCTTTGGATTGGAACTTTAATTATGTTGAATTTAGAACTGTGGCGGTTAGGTAGAAATCATCCATCGTCTTTTTATCTTAAAATTAGAAGCATGTTGTTGTCAGAAAAGGAATCCAAAATGTCACACAGAAAAAGCATACTCTATCACTTGCATATCTTAGATCCCGAATCAGATAATTCAATATCGGATGATGATTTTGGCTAGGAAATTTCTGAATAACATGTATTAGAACAAACACGTCTGTTAAAGATATCCTCGTACTCCTTATCACAATGGATACATGTTCTGATGGCCATTACTTCATTTCACCTTTATTGTATTTGTGCAATATTTTCCCTTTGCAAAAATCATGCTGGAATGGATAATTTCTTCATATAGTCATAATGAATTCTTAAAAAATCCATAATCTTTCTATCCTCATTTTTATCAATTGGAGCTCCGTTTGCAAGTATGCTGAGATATTTCAAATTAGATTCCAGACGATAAAGTGATGACCGTATCCCACCTTCATATCCAACTCGTAAATAATCAATGATTTTATCCTCAATTTGTAAAATTTCTTTTTCTAGATTTTGAATATCTTCATGGACATTTCTCAATGTTTTGTAGTGTAACTATTAAGAGATAATCTTTATCTTGTGATCGCTTAAAATTTGTTAAAATTTAATTGAATTTTTAAACAAAAAGAAAATTATCCATACAAAACTAAAACTTTACAACTTGGATCTTATGTTGTGATCGCATCAATTGATTATTCTGGATTGTTAATATCTGATCTGCCATTAGTTTGAAATTTCATATTATTTTGTGGATACTGTACATTTTGGGTGACAAATCTACCTGGAATGATTGTAAAAAAATGAACTCTGAAAAAGGATGCATTTGTGACTGCCATCTACGTAAAAGCCCAAATGGTTAGAAATGAAACAAGAAATTTCGAGGTTTCAGGAATATCCGATTTGAGACAATCAGCCTTGAAAAATAATGTCTTTTGATAGTATCATGACAAATACCTGAAATCACTTTATCTTGATTGAAATCTGCTGACCATTACCAATAGGAATTATGCTAGTTTGAATGTTTTTCTTTGCATATACATAATCCATGTATTTTTTTATGTATGTTTGAAATCGTTTTGGATAAATTATATTGTCTGCTGCAATGATTCCTCCTCTTTTTAGCATCTTTAAGCTTGCCTCAAAATAAAACCCATACTCTTCCTTGTCTGCATCAATAAAGACAAAATCGAAATATTTTCTTGATTTATTTTTTCTAAACTCTTTTAGCATTTGATTGAGGACATCTTTTGCATTTCCCTGCTTTATTTGAATTATTTTTGAGACTCCTGCACTCTTGAAATTTCTAGTTGCCATATCTATTTTTTTTTGGCTTTGCTCGATTGTCAGAATCTCTGTCTTTAGTCCTAAAACTGCATCGGCAAACCATAATGAAGAATAGCCAGTTGATGTGCCAATCTCCAAAATTCTTTTTGGTTTTTGCATCCGAAGTATGGTATTGTAAAAAATGCCTGTATCTTTTGTAATTGCAAGCATCCTTTCATCATGGGGAATCCTGTCAAAGTTTTTTTCCTCATAGTTGGATTTATTTTCTAATCTCTTGAGTACTCTGGAGATTTTTTTGTCCATAAAATTCTAAAGCACTGATTGCCTAAAAATCAATCGAGATAATATTTAAAATTACCACGTCTTGTACTTGCCTGACATGATAAAGCAGACAAACATTCCCTTTCCTGAAATCACATCTGCCCTGTGTCTAATGCCTTTTGGAATGAATATTGTGGCAGGGGACCTTACTTTGTAGACCTCATCTTCAAGCTGGATCTCATAGACAAGCTTTTCATCAGATAAAATCATGTTTATCTCATCTACGTTATGGCAGTGAAGATTGCTGTACTTTGATATTTTTTTAGATGTATCGACAAAATGAACTGCAGCATGAATGTTGGATTCAGGAATTGTTTTTTGGCTTAACATTGAGATGCGCTTGATTGGAGTCTTGTTGTGAAATGGAACTTTGGATAGGGGCTCAATGATTCCTCTAGTTATGAATTTTTTATAACGCACAAAGTGACTGGTGGTTTTTAGTATAAAAAATTTGAAGAGACCATCATATATCCAGTCACTTGCACACTAGATGCATGCAAGACAGGACACCTGAATGGTTTGTGCCAAAGTTTGGCTCTAGGAATTTCAGAGTTGGAGTGGGGATTTTGTTTTTACCATATACCTGCATTGTGACTTGTTTTGCTGCATGGGGCTCACTTGGGGGAGAATTTTCAGCAGAGCGACTAGTTGCGATTTGTTTTATCTATTTTCTTTCTGTAGGGGTGTCGGCACACTGCCTTGATGCAGTGGGTGGCAAGACAAAACCCTGGGGCAATCT
>JAEMQG010000011.1 GCA_022758935.1 Candidatus Nitrosopumilus sp.
AGTGCTGTATATTTTGCAGAATATTCAAAACTTATCCCATCCAGATATAATTTTCAGGGAAGAAATCAATCATTTCTTAGATCATCAAAGGAACAGGCGACTGACCTAGTCAATGGGCTGTTAAACTATGGATATACAGTCCTAGCAAGTGAGATTTCAAAACTAATCAATACAGTTGGGTTGGATGCTTACTATGGATTCTACCATGCTAACAAAAGCAGTTTTCAGAGTCTAGTGTACGATATGATTGAACCTTTTAGATGGGTAGTTGATTGGGCAGTTTATTCACTATGTCACGAGAAAAATACAGTTTATCCAAAGTTAAACGAAATTGCACACACTAGAGAGGGTCTAGTTGTAATGGATTATTCCTTGATTGGAAGATTTTTAGAAAAACTGTATCGAATTTTTAGACGTACAAGAAAATATGATTACAGATTCGGATTAAAGACTAGTGATGGTTTGAAATCAGTGCAGGAGATTACTGTTGCAAAGATTATGGTTACCAATCTAGCAGAATATTGTTTAGGAAAACAAAGAGAATTTAGAATCTAGAACAATTCTAAAGAATATCATGAAAAGGAAGAAGGACAAATTTGAGGAAATTAAGGATTTATTCTAAATTAAACTTCATAATCTTGTATAGGATTATGAATTTGGAGATGATTCTGCAGGCTTTTGTTTAATCAAAAATAAATCCATCACACATTCCACCGTAGGTAATTTCTACTGTGGAGTCATCTTTACTAAAAGGGATTTTTAGTATATGGTATCCATTTAATTTGTATTGTGTGGGTTCTATTTCTTTACCGTTTAGAAAAACAGAAGGATTTTCATAATAATTGTCATAATAATCATCACCATATCCTTTTACCATTATTGGGGGATACGCCACTACTATCTGTCCATCTCTATTGGGAATTAGTAAAAAATATATTCCAGCATTATATTCATGTTTGACTTTACCTCCATCAATCCAATAATGTATTGAAAGATCATCTACTATACTGGTAGTGTGATAATCCCCAATAAAGTCAACATCAGAAAATGGTTCAGCTACGGAATTTTGGTATGTCATCATGCCAAAGCCTCCACCAGATACAGCAATTCCTAGAATGATTACAATCCTTACTGTTCTTTTCTCAATATTATACGATACATGATTTAGTACCCCGTAAAAAGACAATGCAGTAGCCACTCCTACAATAGATAATATTATACCAAGTAACTCGACAACTGGGTCTCCTGTATTTCCACCTACCATAGCATGACATGAATATGAGGGTTGAATTTTTGCAGCTTCTTTTTTAGAGATTCCCTTATTTGTTATGACGTCAATCAAATGATGATCGTCTGGAACATCATTGACTAGAACATAGTTATTGTTTTGTGCCAAGTCTTCCACCAAAAAACTTTCTCCCGAATTATGCATAATGTATGCTAAAGCACACATCGTTCCTGTCTTGTCCTTAATTTGAGGAATTTTTTGTTTATGTGTTGAATTAATTGGAAATTCTTCATTTTTCCAATATTTGTTAAGTATCTGAAGTACTCTAATTCTGTTTTGTTTCTGGTTAGAGTCTAGATGGGATGTATCTTTTGTTCTCATCCAATATTCGGTTCTCATTAAATGAAATTTTATATACTTTTTTTCCAGAAACGATAAAACTCTCATCCAAAGTACACTCACAAATCTATTTTTTTATAAGATCCTCATAAAGTGTTCTATATTTTTACATAATCCATAGTAGCATTACCATCTAGAAGATAGAGAATTAAAGAAGGGTATCTCAACCAATAACTAAAAAATAAAAGTCTTAAGGTGAAAGTAGAAATTATTCACACAAGCCACAGTCGGAGTAAGTATTGACTTTTATTGTTACAGCAATAAGATTTGCACCGGTGAGGTTTGCACCAATCAAACCTCTATCAATAAGAGTTGCGCCAGTGAGATTTGCGCCAGTGAGATTTGCGCCAACAAGGTTTGTCTTAGTGAGATCTACGCCAGCGAGGTTTGCATAACTGAGATCTGTAGACATAATGGTTTCACTATAGAGATTTGCGCCAGTGAGATCTGCACCAGTGAGATTTGCAGAAGTAAGAGTTACACTATAGAGATTTGCGCCAGTGAGATCTGCACCAGTTAGATCTGCTTCAAGAAGGTTTGCATAACTGAGAATTGCACTAGTGAGTTTTGCATAACGAAGGGTTGCACCAAAAAGATCTGCTTCAATAAGGGTTGCACTATCGAGATTTGCATAGTTGAAGTTTGCACCACTAAAATCTGCATAAATGAGATGTGAATGAATGAGGGCTGCATCACGGAGATTTGCGCCAATAAGTTTTGCATGAGTAAGATCTGCCCCACGAAGGTTTGTTTTTGTGAGATCTGCACCACTAAGATCTACAGAAATAAGATTTGCATAGTTGAGGTTTGCACCACTAAGATCTGCTTCAATAATGGTTGCACCAGTGAGTTTTGCAAAACGAAGGTTTGCGCCAGTGAGTTTTGTATTAGTGAGATCTACGCCAGCGAGGTTTACCTCAGCGAGGTTTGCACCACTAAGATCTGCATAACGAAGGTTTGTTCTTATGAGGTTTGTACTAGTAAGATCTGCCCCACGAAGGTTTGTTCTTGTGAGATCTACAGCATAGAGAGATGTATTGGTAAGGTTTGCACCACTAAGGTTTGCATCACGAAGGGTTGCACCAACAAGATTTTTCCCATGCAAATCCATACCATGTAGATCACAATCATTCAATGATGCATTTTTATTCAAATTAGCACATCGTATTGATTCTATTTTTGATTTTTCAATTTCTGAAAGTACAAAGTATGCATTCAACCCTACAGAAATAATTACAACAGATACAATAATCAGATAAATTTTATTCATATTTTCTAAAATTTTCTATTAACTTAAGGATTTATACTATATGTGTTATTTTATGAGTTTTTTAAAAATATAACATCTATAGTAATTTTTATTATATTGATACGTTATAAAATAAAAGTGAATAAAAATTAAATTTTTTAATCTACTGATTTTGTTACTGCCTTCTATTGGTATTTTTCTGTTTATGTTTTATCCGTATGGGTTTGAAAAAAATGTAATATCATATTCTACAACAGAAATGGTTCCACCAGATTCCGTAAAATATAATTATTTTTTAGGCAATAATGAAATAATTGAGAAAGACATCAATAACAATTATACAATTGATCAACAGGCATTAGAAAAAAGTACTCTTTCTAAAACCGTAATTAGTAAGTTTTTTGGTACATCTTTTGGATTAGATGAAATCTGCCTTCACAACATTAATTCAACATGGTCCATTCCTGAACATAGGCTCAATGTTGAACTAAATATAATATTCGGGTTTAACGGTAAACATATTTCTGTATCTCCTAGACAAGAAAAATGTGAGTTAATTTTTGCTAGCGATAAATTCTCACTTATTCTAAATCAAGGTGCATCCCCAACTATAGCCAACGCTTGGAATACTTTGTCCACGAATAAAGAGATTCAACGATTTGTTGATAAAAATCATCTCAACATGACAGATATCGACATACAACATTGGTTACCAATCATATATACAGAATCTTATGTAAAAATTTCACCAATCACATATGTTATTTCTGGAATATTGATCTTTATCGCATGGTCAGGATTTATTCTTCTATGTAGAGAGATACGTGATTTTATAAAATAATTTCCAACAATTCCTATCACGTTATAATTTTAGTTAGTATCACATATTTCATGCCTGAGGTTTCTTTTTATGCCAAGTTTTCCATATGGAAAAATCCATCAAATCCTCAATTTTTTTTAAATCTTCTGCTGTTAATTTTACTTTTGTAGGTACATCCTCTGAGATTATTTCCTTTGGTTCAATTTTTTCCATGATGGATTCTTTGATCAATGCAAATGGCGTGACTCCTAATCGGTTACATTCAGAAATTAATTTTGAATGTTCTTCTTCTGTTAGTTTTGTTGCTACTGTTCTGTTTACCATTGGTTTACCTCAGTTTACCGAGTAAATAAAATCAGATTGTGTTTTTAGTTATATCGCAAAATCTGTGTCTGAGAGGGGGGGATTCCCTTTTTATTGAAACTAAATAACTAAAATCGCGTCTAACTGCATCTTTTATCTCCATAAAGAGGCAAAGTCCATGTAACTATTATTCATTAGAAAAATAAAGAGCCTAATTTCACAGC
>JAEMQG010000122.1 GCA_022758935.1 Candidatus Nitrosopumilus sp.
AAGTAATAAAGATCGGCGGAGCTCAACCTTATGATGTTTTTGAAGGAATTTTCAATTCAGAGTTGAAAAAATAGAAAAATTAATCTATTTTGGCAAAAAATATACCGAAAATTGTAAAAATATCCTAACAAGTAAGATGGAATTATCTCAATAATCCTTTATATGAGTATAGACGGAGGCAAGCTTGATGGCAGCTGGAATAGATGACATTGCAATTTACATACCAAGACTGTACATAGATGCGGCTGATTTTGCGAAAGCCAGAGGACTGGACCCTGAAAAACTTCAAAAAGGTCTAGGAGTATCCCAGATGGCAATTGTTGATACCAATCAAGATCCTGCATGTCTTGCAGCAAATGCATGTCTCCAAATTATGCAGAAAAACAAGTTATCGCCAGAAGACATTGGGAGATTGTATGTCTCCACTGAATCATCGTTTGATGAATCAAAGGCAATGAATTCTTATGTAATTGGAATGTTAGAGCAGGTTTACGGTCAGGGCGCTTTTGAACACTGTGGTGGAGTAGAGACAAAATTTGCTTGTGTTAGTGGATCGTATGCACTTTATGATAATACTAATTGGATCAGGGCAGGAGAAGCAGAGGGAAAACACGCGCTAGTTGTAGTATCAGATATTGCAAAATACGACATGGGTTCTAGTGGTGAGATGACGCAGGGAGCTGGCGCAGTAGTAATGCTACTCAATGATCAACCAAGATTACTGACATTTGATCCTAAAGTAACAGCTACATCAATTAAAGATGAATATGATTTTTACAGGCCATTTGGAAAAGAAACGCCAATTGTACACGGTCAGTATTCTAATCTTTTGTATATGATTCAGGTACGCAAGGCACTTGAGATTTACAAGAAAAAAGCAATATCATCAGGATTAATAAAAATAGAACTAGGTGAGACAATTTTAGATCATATGGATTATCTCAACATGCATTTACCATATAGTAACATGGGTAAAAAAGCGCTGGCATATTTAGTTAGACATGAATGGCGTCAGCTTCCAAGATGGAAAAAAATGATTGAGGAGATAGGAATAACAGAACCAGTGCCAAAGGACCCTCGTGGAACAATCGAGTCAGTATTAGGAGATGAAGAATTTATGGCAAAAGACCATGAATTTACAAAATTATTTACAAAAACAAGAGAATTCCAAGAAGTGTATGAGTCAAAACTTGCAAGTTCATTAATTGCATCAAAGATGATTGGAAATCTTTACACAGCATCATTGTATCTCGGGTTTAGAAGCTGCCTTGAATTTGAATACCAAAAAGGAATAGATTTAAACGGAAAACGCGTAGGATTTGGCTCTTATGGAAGCGGAAGTAGTGCCATGGTGTTTAGTGGTTTAATTCAACCCCAATATGAAGAAGTTGTAAAAAATATGAATTTAGAGGCAGAACTTGCTCCAAGAAGGAAACTCACCTTACAAGAATACGAAATATTACATGAAAATAAGCTTTCGCCAGAAGAACCAATGCTTCACACAAAAAGAGAATTCATTTTAGTGGATGTCAATACAACTATTGAATCACGAGGTGAAAGACGATATGCATTCAACGAATAGACTAATGCAAGAAGAACCACCCCCAATCAAAGACTTTCTGTTTGACTACTTAAAAAAATCAGAGAAAAATATTCAAGAACTTATATCACATGCAAAATTTTCAGATATAATCGAAAATGTTTTAGAAGATTGTTTTGATAAAGTAATTTCACTTGGGGAGAGAGAAGAAAGCTTGGGAATTCTTGCCACTGTGCTACTACACTATCTTTTAACAAATACGCTAGTATCCAGTCAAAGAAAAATTGAATGTGATGGAATACAAATAGACATCATCATACCAAATTTAAAAACGCTTGAAATTGATCCAAAAAAAACTTTGATAATATGTATCCCAAAAACCATTGATAAAAACACCATAGAGCAAAAACTAAATCAATTGCAAAAGATCCAACCTATTAAAGAGAATATTTGGCTAGTAATTACAAAGGAACTAGATTTCCAAAACAAAACATATGTAATTGAAAAGAAAAATGAAACATTTTCAAAAATAATTTATGACATTGTAGAATTTGAAAATATTCATGGTGAAAGTAAATTCAAAATATTACGTATTTGAAAATTAGTGCAATAGAAGTTTAAAATCCATATTTTTTTTGAAAACACGGTAGAGCGACGTATCACTCATGTCATCTATAAATGGAATAGAGCCTAATACATGGACATTCGTTAAATTTTCTAAATCTCGTTTTAGTTCTTTAGCATTATACCCATCATTATCAAAATTATTAATCACAATGCCCTTGATTGGAATTTTATATTTTTCACACATTTTACAAGTCATTATTGTGTGATTTATAGTCCCAATCTTGGTTCTTGTAACAATTAAGGCAGGCAATTTCATATCTTTGATCAAATTTGTTACAAAATAATCTTGAAGAATAGGAGTCATTATTCCCCCCATTCCTTCAACTAGTATTATTGAGTGTAATTTTGACAGTTGTTTGAATCTACTTAAGATCAGTTCAATGTTTGGTTTTATTTTCAAATTATTTAATGCAGTGTAAGGAGATGCAGATATTGGAAAAAATTGTGGATTTAATAGTATTTCTGGATCATTTACTTGTGCAGCATTCGACAAAATTTCAACGTCCTCAGATTTGAAACCCTTTTTCTGTTCAGTTCCTGCAGCAAATGGTTTCATAACGCCCACATCAATTCCCATCTTTCGAAATGTCACTGCAAGTCCAGCAGTGACATATGTTTTTCCTACGTCTGTGTCAGTTCCAGTTATAAATAATGAGTTCATTGATTATTCGTTGAATAATTTTATAAATTAACCTTTTTTGTCTTTAATTGATAGAAATGTGCTTCGTCAACCAATTTAGCATCTGGATAAAATAAAGCTTGTCACACTCAGGACAGATTAGAATTGTTCTGATGAGTGCATATATTTGCACAAAGTTTTTTTAACCGATAAATGGAAAATTCTTGTTGACAGTTCCACAAAAAACAATATTATTTATCCTGGCTATCATAGTAATAGGAGTAACGTCTACAACCATTCCGCCTGTATTTTCAGAAGTAAAAATTAGTGCACCCATGATAACTGCAGGTTTAGTTGAAACAAGTTCTGAAACGAATACCCAAGCAGATGGTAATGAAATAAAATCAGGAACAATAATAATAGAAAGTCCATCAACAAAAGAAACTACGGTTCACGGATTATCATCAGATGGTCAAGTTAGAGTGGAAATCACTGCCAGTAATCCCATCGCTAATGAAATTATGTCAGTAGATATTAAATTCAGAGACTCTAGCGGGTCTTTGAAAAAATTTGCAAACTATGACATACTTGTAACACAAAATAACAAAGAGGTTCTATCAGCTAGTAATGTTCATGACGAGGATGGAAATGGAATGCATACTACTTCCACATTGGAGTCAGAGGGACAAGTAGATTTTAAAATAACTTTACTAGGATTTGGATTAAAAGATGATCAAGTAAACTGGACAGACCCAAAAGGTGATGTATTGATGTTTAATGTAGTTCCAGAATTTGGTAGTATTTCTATGATGATTTTGATTGTTTCGACAATTAGCATAATCATAATAACTGCAAAGATTAAAGACATTACAATTTTAAGAAAATAAAATAGAATATTTTAAAAAAATTAAAAAATTTTACAAAAAAATTATCAGTGGGTTTGATTCAATTAGGCGTAATTTCAACAAAATACTCCAGTATAAAAATTTGGAAAAAATCATTTTTTTGATAAAAGATACTGATCAAATATGAAAGATTTTGTGATGAACCAATATTGGAAATAATCAACTGCCATAAAAGATAACGTAGATTAATTCATCTCATTTTTTAATTCAAGATATGTGTCTTCATCGTTTGATTATTAAGATCAAATAACAAAACAAAGACAGATTGAAAAAGAATAGTTTTGTGTGGCATCCAAATACACAGATGAAAGCATGGAGTTCGTTTGACACCATTGTAAAGGCCA
>JAEMQG010000097.1 GCA_022758935.1 Candidatus Nitrosopumilus sp.
AATTATGCTCAAAAAAATGCTTGATCAAAAAAAAATTCAGAATTGATTTTTCTACCGAATTTTATTCCTATATTGCGCCGATTCCTCGTTTTCCCGTAGATAGATCCACTGCATCTTCAATGTTTGTAATGAATATTTTCCCAAATGCCTCTATGTCCTCGGTTTTAACTACATCTAGAATTGCTTTTACTATCTTCTCTACCTGATCATCATTTACAATGGTGTAAATCACAATTCTTGAATTGAAAACGGCCACAAATTTTGCAGACCCTCTTAACCCTCTCACCATTTGCAAATTTGATTGTCCTTTACCACGTACTCTTTCTACTGTTATTCCTCCAACCCCTATTTTATTTAGAGTATCTAAAATTGGTCTCATAAACTCATTTTTAGTATGTGTTTCAATTTTCTTCATCAAATGCCCATCGTTAATGTGGGGATAAATACTTTCAAACCTATTTAAAATATTTTATAATCAAAGGAACTAATGATTTAAAATCACCATATTGTAAAATCATGTATGTATAAAATATCATTAATTACAGGAGATGGAATAGGGCCTGAACTTTCTGATTCTGCGGTTTCTGTATTGAATACTATTTCTGATAATCTTGATTTGAAATTTGATATTACAAAATTAAAGGCGGGTGATTCAGCATTAAAAGAAACTGGAAAGGCACTTCCTGATGAAACCATAGATGTAATAAAAAAATCTGATGCTTGTTTAAAAGCGCCAGTTGGTGAGAGTGCAGCTGACGTAATTGTTGTATTGAGACGAGTACTGGATCTTTATGCAAACATTAGACCTGCAAAATCATATCCTCACATGCCTGCATTAAGGGATGATATTGATCTGGTAATTGTTCGAGAAAATACTGAGGATCTTTATGGCGGTAAAGAATTCAGTTTGGGGGATTCAGCTGTTGCATTGAGAATAATTTCTGAGAAGGCATCAAAGAGAATTGCAAAATATGCGTTTGAAACTGCAGCACAACGTAATTTAATGAAAAAAGTAACATGTGTTCATAAATCAAATGTGATGCGAATCACTGACGGATTATTTGTAAAATCTTGTATTGAAGTGTCAAAAAATTATCCTGATATTTCATTTGAACAAATGTATGTTGATGCATGTGCAATGAATCTTATTCGTCAGCCTGAACAATTCGATGTTATTGTGACTACTAATTTATTTGGTGATATTTTATCAGATGAATCTTCGCAGGTTGTAGGTGGGTTGGGAATGGCACCGGCTGCAAACATTGGCGATAATTTTGCTTTGTTTGAGCCTGTTCATGGGGCTGCATTTGATATTGCTGGGAAAAACATTGCAAACCCTTCGTCATTTCTACTGTCAATCAAAATGATGCTTGATTGGCTTGGAGAAAAACACGATGATGCAAGATGTATTACAGTTGGCAAAAAACTAGAATCTACAATATTTGATCTGGTAAAACAAGGAGTAAAAACTAAAGACATCGGTGGTGAAAAATCCACATCTGAATTTACTAGAGAGATTACTGCTAGACTCTAAATCTAAAAACCATTCTCTCACGAAGGAAATGTGACAGGACAAACAAAATCATGACGTATGTGATAATCCGAAAGACTTTTAGCTAATATGCCATGGACATTTTTTAGAGAATCACTTGATATGTTTTTTTGTATTTTTCAATCAATCTATAGATCCTTTTTGCTTTTTTGAAAAATTCCAAATTTTTATAAATTGTTAATTCAAAGATATCTTGATGACTGTTTGTTGCATTTGTAAAATAAATCCGGGTACATTAACAATCACAGATGGTAACCCAAAATACAAGGGAAAAGCAATTTGTAAGGAATGCAACGAATATCGAAGACTCTTAAAGGAAACAAAGTAGTTACTTTGACTCTTGACTCTTATTTTTATTTGCCCACTCTTCATACATTTTGATTAGATCATCTACATCATTCCCACTTTCAGAATAAGTGACTATTACACCAAATGTTCCTTTGGTATCATGCCCTCTTGCAAAATACCCCCAAAATGAATCTGGTAATTTCTGAAAACTATTAGAATCATGTGAAACCCCGATTAAATTGTTCCCTATTACTTCCACTACTTTTTTTGCATCTGTTTGGGTTATCATAATCTGATGTAATTTATCTTGGAATAAAAGTCAGTTCATTTATGGGCTAAGTCTGTCTGGGTCTCTTGGATACAGCACTACCTCTCTTACGTTATCTATTCCAATAAGAGTAGTCATTAGTCTTTCCAACCCCATTCCCCAACCTGAATGTGGTGGCATTCCCCAATCAAATGTCTGGAGATGATCTGCAAATTGTGTTGGATCAAGACCTTGTTCTTTGAGTCTTGATTTTAACGTCTCTGGGTTGTGCAATCTTGTCCCTCCAGAGGATAGCTCCAAATAACCAAATTGGAGATCAAATGAGCGTGATAATGTGGGGTCTTCCTCTTTTTCTCTAATGTAGAACGGTTTCAGTTTCATTGGCCAATCGGTTAGAAAATAAAATCCAGGATGATTCTTCCCAATTATTCTCAAATGCGAATCTAACAAGTCATCTCCAAACTTTATCTTTTCTCCTTCATTTTTTAGCTCATCTATCAATTGTGTGTATGTTATTCTCTCAAAAGGCGATGTTGGAATTTGAATTGTATGTCCTATTGCATCTTGCTCTTTTTTACAATTCTCTGATATATCCTTGTATACTTTCATAACGAGTGATTCTAAAATATCCATCACGTCATTATAATCCATAAACGCAGCTTCTATATCCACACTTGTAAATTCACTAAGATGACGACCTGTATGAGAATTCTCTGCTCTGTAGAAATTAGAAATCTCATAAACTCTTTCTAGACCTATGGTCATTTGTTCTTTGTATAGTTGTGGACTTTGAGCAAGATAGGCAGTTTTACCAAAATAGTTTAGAGAAAATAAATTTGCTCCTCCTTCACTAGCACTACCTATTATTTTTGGAGTTGTAATCTCAATGAATTTTTTTTCTGATAATGTTTTACGTAGGGATTCTAATACATAATGTCTAATCTTAAAAATTGACGCTGTTTTTTGATTTCTCATGTCTAGAGCACGATGATTTAATCTCGTATCAATATTACTTTCCAATCTTCCGATAGGATCAACCGGTAACGGGTGAACTGCTTTTGCCAAAATATTTATTTCTTCCGCTTTAATTTCAAAGTTAAAATCCCGAGCTTTTGTTTCTTGTACAATCCCCCTTACACTAATTACGCTTTGACGGTTTAGTTCTTCTAGCTTGTCATTTAGCTCGCCTTTTACTATGATTTGAGAAATCCCTGAAACATCACGTAAAGTAATGAATGTCATCTTTCCTAATTTTCGAATATCCTCAATCCATCCGCCTAACACAACTTCTTTTCCAATAATATCAAAGCTTAATTCTGAAATATCATGGCTTTTTACAAATCCCATCTATTTTCACGTTCTTTTCTCTTCAAAATCTATCTCAATGTCAAGGTTTCGGGCCTTTTTGACAATTTGGATGACCTTGTTTGTATCAATAGGGAACTTATTGGTCCATTTTCCGGATATGATTGCCTTTGTTTTTTGTCCTTCTCCAGGAGCCCAAACTGAATTAATTGACAAAATTTTCGTTGGAAAAAACATGTCCTCAACGAATTTTTTGTCATTTTCATCGGCTTCAACTAACCATATCTTTCCTTGAAATTGCTCTTGAAGTAATCTGTAAAGCACAGCACTTTGTCTGATTACTCTAATGTCATTTTTGGCTAAAGATAATACAAAATTTCCATCAAATTCTTTGCATGAATAGAGCGTGAACTTTTCAATTATTTGATTTGATTTAGATAATTGTGCTAGTTTGATCGATGCATCAACATCAGATTTTTCGATGATCTTCAATTCAACTTTCTTCTCACACTGTGGACAAAGCACTGAATTTTTTGCATCAAAATTACATATTGGCAATTCCATTTGAATCGATTTTTTAGATTCTCTAAAGTTGTTTATATCCGTTAGCGTGTTGATCTATGATCTTGA